>JAQVEQ010000118.1 GCA_028697875.1 Novosphingobium sp.
TGTCGATTGGGTCAATGCCGCTTACGGCTTCCTGTCCGGGGCGGTGGAAGCGGACGTTCCCGCCCCGGACGTGGGCGACTTGCTCGACATGGATAGCGCCCTTGCGCGATATTGCGACGGGCACGGTCTTGAGCCGCCCACCGATATCGATGCGCGAAAAGACTTGCACTTGCAGATTCTCTATGAAGAACTCGCATCCCTAGGAGGAACGATCGATGGCAAAGAGTGACCAGAACAGGAGTCTTGCCGGCCTGGAGAAAGGCAAGGCCGCGAAGATTATCTCCGCCGTCACCATGTTGAGCGCTTCGCTGGGAATGAACCCGGCGGCCGCTGCGGAGGCGCCGGAGCAGCCGACCGTGGAAGGCAGCACGCAAGCGAAGATCGACAGCATCCAGGCCAAGAATGTCGGAAGCCGGCAGATCAAGGTCGATAGCGAGCAGATCAAGCTCGACAGCGATCAGGTCAAGGTCGACAGCGAGCAGATCAAACTCGACAAGCCGAAGTAACTGTCTGCTCAACCGCAGGAAATCGGTGCGCTGGTTGTGCGGCGGCCGCCCATGCGACGTGCAAAGGGCCATGGACGGGCGATCGGTGGCGCTACAGGAGCGCCAAAGCGAGCTTGCGCGCTTCATTTTATAAGGTTACTAAATTGTCGGGAACGTCTTTTTGGGTTTGCACGTGACAGATATTCTCCCGACGCCATATTTTGCGAACGCCCTCCGTATCGGTGACCAAGCGCCCGATTTCGTCGCCCGTTCGACCGAAGGCATGATTGGCCTGAGCGACTTCAGGGGGCGCTGGCTGGTGTTTTTTTCTCACCCCGGCGACTTCACGCCTGCCTGTACGAGCGAGTTCATTGCCTTGGCCGATGCGGCCGAACAGTTCGACAAGCTCGATTGCAGCTTGCTGGGTCATTCGATCGACAGCCTGTTTTCCCATCTTGCCTGGATCAGGGTGCTGCACGACGACCTCGGCGTGACCGTGCCCTTTCCGATCGTCGAGGACCCGACGCTGGAGATCGCGCGGACTTATGGCATGGTCTCGGCGGAAATGAACAATGCCGCCACGGTTCGCGCCGCCTATTTCATCGACCCGGAAGGGGTCATTCGCGCAATCACCTGGTATCCGCTGTCGGTCGGGCGCTCGGTTTCCGAAATGCTGCGGATCGTGGCGGCGCTCAAGGAAACATACGGCGGGGATGCGATTGCGCCGGCCGGCTGGCAGCCGGGCGAACCGCTGCTGGAAAATCCCTGCTTCACGCGCGGCGATGTCCTGAAATGCGAACGGTCGAGCGAATGGTTCTTCCGCGAACGGGACAAGCGCACGCCATGAACGTGCATTCGCCTGGCGAGATCGAGGAGCGTGCGGAACTCTTCCGCGTCCTCGGCCACGCGACTCGCCTCAATATCCTCTGCTCGATTGCCGGCGGCGAATTGTCGGTCGGGGAACTGGCGGACCGCACGGCGCTCGGCATGTCCATGCTCAGCCAGCAGCTCGCGGTGTTGCGCCGGGCGGGATTGGTGACGACGAGGCGCGAAGGAAAGCAAGTCTACTACGCCATCGATGCGGAGCCCTTGGGGGCGCTTCGCGCGGCATTGGATGCCCTGCTTCCGGCGGCTTCCGATGCCGGCAAGGGCAATGGGCGTCCCGCCCGGGGCGAAGAACAGCTGGGGGCGGCCATGTTCGCCCGGATCCGGCCCCCCAGGCGCTAGGGCTCCCGTACTCGACCGGCCGTACTCAAGCAGCCCCATACTCAATCAGCCCCATACTCAATCAGCAGGGCCGAGATCGAGTTTGCGCTTGGCCAGCCGGCGCGGAACGGCGCGGTGGCTGACCAGCAGCAGCCCGGTTCCGGTCCGTTCGAGCCACTTCTCCAGATTTGCCGTCAACCGGGCTTCGGTGTCCGGGTCGAGCCCTTCGGTCGGCTCGTCCAGCACCAGCCAGTCGCGCTTCGCCAGCAAGGCCCGGGCAAGGGCGAGGCGTTTGCGCTGGCCGCCCGACAAGGCGGCATTGTCGCCGCCCAGCCAGTAATCGAGCCCGCCGGGAAGCGCGCGGACGACATTGCCGATGCAGGCGGTGTCGAGCGCTTGCCACATGTCTTCCTCGGCAACGCCGGGGCGCGCCATGCGCAGGTTGTCGGCGATGGTGCCGGCGATCAGACCGGCGTCCTGCGGAGCGAAAGCGAAGAGCCCGCGCCGTTCCGCCAGGGGGAGCGTGCCGATGTCCCGGCCCGCGACGCGGATGGTCTGCGGCGCGTCGGCGCGCAGGGCGAGCATCGTTTCGACCAGCCGTGTCTTGCCCGCCCCCGACGGCCCGGAAACGAGCAGCTTGTCCCCGCGCTCGAGCTGGACGATCCGGTCCAGGTGCTCGATTGTCAGCCCGGACGCGGATGACGCGATGTCCGGCGATGCAGTGTGCGGCGCGGCCGGACTGGCGGACAGGTGCGACAGCCGCTTGAGGGCGGCCTCGATGCGGGGCTTCTGCATGTCGGAGCGGGAAAGGCCGGACCAGATTTCGAGCCCCGCGGCCACCGACAGGGCGGCGAGTGCGATCAGGGGGGCATCGCCTTGCGCGGCCAGCAACAGCAGGGCAGCCGTGACGGATGCAATCAGCGCCAGGGTTCCGGTAACGATTGCGTCCTGCCTGACCAGCGCCATGCGCGCGCGGTCGAGCGTGGCCGCCCGGCTGGCGAGTTCGTCCGAAACCGTTTCGACCAGGCCGAAGACCGCGATCTCGGCACTGCAGGAGGCGAATTCGTCATAGGAGGCCTTGAGCGCCGCCAGGGCTTCGGCTTGCTCGCGATGGAGGGCGGGGAGCCGCGCGGCCGCCAATGTTCGCGACGTCAGCCGCATCGCCGTCAGCCCGAGCACGAGGACGATGGCAGCGGCAAGGCCTGCCATCCAGGCGGCCGCCAGCGCGCAAGCGGCCGCCGCGATTGCCGCCGGCCCCGTCACGCGCCGCACGACCTGATCCTCGAGCGCGTCGAGATCCTGCCCCAGCTGCGTGGCGATTTCGCCGGGGGCATGGGTCAGCGACCGGCCGATGTCCTGCCCGGCCAGCCGGGCGAACAGGGCCGGGCGCAATTCGGCGATGGCATGGAGAGTGGCCCGGTGGCTGAACAGCCGTTCGCCATAGCGCCCGAATGTGCGGATGATTGCGAGGGCGCGAATCCCGGCGCTGGGGAGGAGATAGTTGAAAGCCTGGACCGCAGCCGTTCCGGCAAGGCCGGCAATGGCCGCGCCGGTCAGGAACCAGCCCGACAGGCCCAGCAGGCCGACACCGGCAAGGGCGGAAAGAACCGCCAGCAGCGTTGCGATGGCAAGCGAGCGGCGCTGTTTGCCGCGGCTTTGGGCAAGGAGCCGTTCGATCATGGCAGCACCGTTTCGCTGTCGGCCCGGCCCGCCAGGTCGCGATCGTGCGTCGCGACCAGCACCAGCCGGTCGCGGGCCAGCCGGGCGAGGGCGGCGATGACCCTGGTGCGATTGCCATCGTCGAGATCCGCGGTCGGCTCGTCGAAAATCAGCAAGGGGCGGCCGCTCAGCGCGGCGCGCGCGATCCCGATCCGCCTGCGCTCCCCGCCGGACAGGCCCGATCCGCGCGGATCGATCGCCAGGTCCAGCCCGCGTGCGCCGATCAGCGATCCAAGGCCTAGCTCCTCGAGCGTTTCGAGCAGGCGGGTATCGCCGCCGGGATCGCTTCCGGGCATGAGGTTGCTGCGCAGCGTTCCCGGCAGGAGCAGCGGGCGCTGGCTTGCCCAGCCGGTCGAACCGTTCAGTTCGCCCGGCGCAAATTCGGTTCCGCTGGCGAAGAGGCGTCCGCCGTTTACCGGGGCCATGCCGATCAGGGCGTAAAGCAGGGAAGACTTGCCCGCGCCCGTTTCCCCGGTGATCGCGTGGAGCCCCGGTCCGCGCCATTCGGCCGTGAGCGGTCCCAGCCGCCAACCGTCGCCATAGCCGATTGCGAGGCGTTCCAGCGACAGGCCGGTGATGGATTGGGGCGCCTGTTTCCGGCCGGCCGGGAGTCCGCCGGACGATTGCAGCGCAGCGCCGATGGCATCGGCGGCGGCCTCGCCCTGCTGCTTTTCGTGATAGGCGGCAGCCAGCCTGCGCATGCCGAGATAGAATTCCGGGGCCATGGCAAGGGCGAAGAAGGCGCGCCCGAGAGTGAGCGATTCCGGCGCGGGGAAGGGCAGCAGCCCCAGCAGCGAAAAGCCGCAATAGACCGCGACCAGCGCGACCGACAGGGCGGCGAAGAATTCCATGATCGCGCTCGACAGGAAGGCGACACGCAGGACCTGCATGGTCCGGTCGGCGACTTCCCGTGCGGCAGTGCCGAGCTGGCGGACGATCCTGTCTTCCACGTTGTAGGCAAGGATGATCGGCAAGTGCCGGACGCGGTCGACGAACAGGCCCGACAGGCGCGACAGCGCTTCGAATTGGCGCTCCGTCTCCTTGCGGGCAGCCAGCCCGGCCAGGGCCATGCCCAGCGCGAAAGGCACGAGCGTCGCCAGCATGATAAGCGCGCTGACCCAGCTTGCCGGGGCGACGATCAGGGCGGTGAGCAGCGGCGTCGCCATGGCGGCCCGGCGCAAGGGCAGGAAGCGTGCGACATAGCCTTCGCAAGCCTCGACATCGTCGACGGCCGTGCGCAGGTCCTCGCCCGCCAGCTTGCCGCGCCGCCGGCCGGTGGGCAGCAGCGCCCGGTAGACATCCCTTCGCAACCGGCCTTTCATGGCGTTGGCCGCGCGCTGGCCGCCAATGGATGCCAGGCCCTGCGCCAGGCCGCGCAGGCCGCCGCTCAGCGCGAGCGCCGCGAGGAGCGGCCAGTAGCTGGCGGATGGGTTGCCGCGAGCCAAGGCATTGATGAAGAATGCAAGACAGGCCGCAAAGGCCGTTGCGCCAGCGAGATCGCTGGTCCACCATAGGGCCGCGGCCGTCGAACCGCGACGGGCGCGGCTGGCGAAGAAGGAGCTTGCGTTTGTCATCGAAGCTGGCTTGACGCTAGATTCACATTATCATATTTGAAAAATGAATAATTCAATACTGCTCCCGAGTCGAGCCCGCATATCTTCGCCGCTCTTCGATCAAGGGGAAATTTGCAATGGATATGGTTGTCGTTGAGCTGTCCCGGCTCCAGTTCGCCCTGACGGCGATGTATCATTTCCTTTTCGTTCCCCTCACGCTGGGGCTTTCGTTCATCCTCGTCATCATGGAAAGCATCTACGTCATGACCGGGCGTCCGGTCTGGCGGGCGATCACCCGTTTCTGGGGCAAGCTTTTCGGCATCAATTTCGTGCTCGGGGTGGCCACCGGCCTCACCATGGAGTTCGAATTCGGGACCAACTGGTCGTATTACTCGCACTATGTCGGGGACATTTTCGGCGCTCCGCTGGCGATCGAAGGCCTGATGGCGTTCTTCCTCGAAGCGACCTTCGTCGGGCTGATGTTCTTCGGCTGGGACAAGCTGTCGCGGGTGGCGCATCTCTTCGTCACTTTCATGGTCGCGCTCGGCTCCAACCTCTCGGCGCTGTGGATTCTGATCGCCAACGGCTGGATGCAGCATCCGGCCGGTTCGCATTTCAATCCCGAAACGATGCGGATGGAAGTCACCAACTTCTACGAGGTGCTGTTCAACCCCGTCGCCCAGGCGAAATTCGTCCACACGGTCAGCGCCGGCTATGTCGTCGCCTCGGTCTTCGTGATGGGCGTTTCGGCCTGGTATATGCTCAAGGGCAAGTGGGTTCCGATCGCGCGGCGTTCGATGATGGTGGCGGCGGCCTTCGGCCTCGCCTCGTCGCTTTCCGTCGTCGTGCTGGGCGATGAATCGGGCTACGCCCTGACCGACAACCAGAAGATGAAGCTCGCCGCGATCGAAGGCATGTGGGAAACCGAACCCGCGCCTGCCGGCCTGGCGCTCTTCGGCCTGCCGTCGGTGAAGGATCACAAGACTTATGCCGAAGTGAAGGTCCCCTATGTCCTCGGGCTGATCTCCACCCGCAGCCTGACCGGCGAGGTCGAGGGCATCAACGAACTGGTGCTCAAGGCCGACGAGCGTATCCGCAACGGCCTGCTCGCCTACGACGCGGTCGAAAAGCTCAAGGCCGACCGCAACGACATGACCGCGCGCGAGGCCTTCGAACGCAACAAGGCGGACCTTGGCTATGCCATGCTGCTGAAGCGTTACGTCTCCGATCCGCGGCAGGCGAGCGAGGAGCAGATACTGCGTGCGGCCAAGGATACCGTGCCCAATGTCCCGGTGATGTTCTGGATCTTCCGCCTGATGGCCGGGCTGGGCTTCTTTTTCATCGGCTTCTTCGCTCTCGCGTTCTGGTGCGCCTCGCGCTGCCAGTTCAACAACCGGCTGTTCCTCAAGGTCGCGGTGGGGATCATTCCCCTGCCATGGCTGGCCGCGGAATTCGGCTGGGTGCTGGCGGAAATCGGCCGTCAGCCCTGGGCAGTGGAAGGCGTGCTGCCGACATTCCTGGCGGCATCGTCGCTGACGGTCGGGCAGATCTGGACCACGATCATCGGCTTCACCCTGCTTTACGGCACTCTGGCGGTCATCGAAGTGCGGCTGATGCTGGCGCAGATCCGCAAGGGGCCGGTCGAACATCATGAACCCAAGCAGGAGGGCGGCGCCGGTTATGCTCCGCTCCCGGCGGAATAAGGGAGGCTGAAATCATGGCGATCCCCCTTGATTACGAAACGCTGCGGATCATCTGGTGGCTGCTGCTGGGTGTCCTGCTGATCGGCTTCGCGCTGACCGACGGTTACGACCTCGGCGTGGCCAGCCTCATGCCCTTCATCGGCAAGGACGACGAGGAACGCCGGCTGGTCATCAATGCGATCGCCCCGCACTGGGAAGGCCACCAGGTGTGGTTCATCCTTGGCGGCGGCGCGATCTTCGCGGCCTGGCCGTTCGTCTACGCGGTCAGCTTCTCGGGCTTCTACCTGGCGATGTTCCTCGTGCTGGCATCGCTGATATTGCGGCCGGTGGCGTTCAAGTACCGTTCCAAGCACGCCGACAAGGGCTGGCGCACGCGGTGGGACTGGGCGCTGTTCATCGGCGGCTTCGTCCCGGCGCTGGTTTTCGGCGTGGCGGTCGGCAATGTCCTGCTGGGCGTTCCCTTCCGTCTCGATAGCGACCTGCGGACTTACTACGAAGGCTCGCTGCTCGGCCTGTTCACGCCGTTCGCGCTGCTGTCCGGCCTGCTGTCGGTGGCGATGATCGCCCTGCACGGCGCGGGCTGGCTCTCGGTCAAGATCGAGGAAGGCCCCGTGCTTGCCCGGGCCCGCAAGATCGGATCGGCCGCCGCGCTGGCCGCCGTGGTCCTCTTCGCCTTGTGCGGCGCGATGGTCGCCATGGCCGGCATGGGCTTCCGCCTCGATGGCGTGGCCGATCCCAACGGCCCGTCCAACCCGCTGCACGTGAAGACGGTTGCCGCGGCCGGCGCCTGGCTGGACAATTACGGCGCGCATCCCTGGATGCTGCTCGCCCCGCTGCTCGGTTTCGCCTGGCCGGTGATTGCCTGGCTCGGGATCATGAAGCGCAGCGCAGTCCTGAACTTCGCCGGTTCCTCGCTGGCCACGGTCGGGATCATTTCGACCGCCGGGCTGTCGATGTTCCCCTTCATCCTGCCGAGCTCGGTCGACCCGCAATCGAGCCTGACGGTGTGGAATGCTTCGTCGAGCCACCTGACGCTGTGGATCATGCTGCTGGTCACGCTGATCTTCCTGCCGCTGGTGCTGATCTACACCGCCTGGGTGATGAAGGTCCTGTCCGGCCGGGTGACCCTTGCCGACGTCCGCACCAATCCCGACTTTTACTGAGAGGGCACCAAAGCGATGTGGTATTTCTCGTGGATACTCGGCCTCGGCCTGGCGCTGGCCTTCGGGATCATCAACGGCATGTGGCACGAGTTCAATTCCCTTCCGGACGAGGATTGGGAAGAATAATCGGGTAGAGCGCAGTCCGAGAGGATCGTCCGCCTGCCCTTGGCCCGTCCTTTCCCTTGGCGCTGCCCTCTGCCGCGGGGCAGTTCCGGAAATATGGAATTGCCTGTGGAGCCGGGTCTCGGCTCGCCTGATCGCGTTAGGCTGCCATACGATCACGATCTTCGGAGAGAGATGTTGTGCGGCAAAAAAATACCGGGAAAGAGACCGATGGTGCGGAAGGAATAATTTTCGATCCGCATGATCCGACTTTTGTCGAAGAAGGTATTCCATTCGATGTGTTGGCGCGTATCCGGCGCGAGCAGCCGGTTTACCGGACCGCGAATGGCGCCTGGTACCTGTCGCGGTTGCAAGACGTTTCGGCGGCGCTCACGGATGTCGACACGTTCCGGGCCGATCTCGGTCCGATCACCGGCATTCCGGCAGGCGTCGATACGATCCCTGAAGAACAACACTATCTCAGCGAGATATTGGAGCCGCGCCACAAGGCCATTCGCCGCCTGATCACCGCATCCATGTCGTCGGCCAGATTGCGGGTTCTCGATCCCCTGCTGCGCACGGAATGTGCCCGGCTGGTCGATGTCATGATCGCGGAACCGGTCGCGGACCTGCACGATCGTTACGCCATGGCGATTCCCGCCTTCGCGATGGCCCGGATCATGGACCTCGACGACAAGGCGATTGACCATTTCATGACTTGGTCGTGGGACGGGACATTGCTGCAACGCCCAATGTCGCCAGGGGTCCCGCCCGAGGGGCCGGCCAGCCATGTCTTTTTCTCTGCATACCTTGCCGGGCAGAGGGCCTTGCCCGAGCCATCGAACGGCCTGCTGAAGTTGCTCATGGAAGCGCGTATCGATGACGAGCCGCTAGAGTCTTTCTGCTTGTAAATGAATCGAGGGGATTCCCGGCGGCCGGATTTTGTGATTCAAGCTGGCTACTGGTTTGGAGGCCAGCATGGATGAGGCCATATTCGGCGGATTTGCGGGATTTG
>JAQVEQ010000119.1 GCA_028697875.1 Novosphingobium sp.
CGTCGCGGATCGCCACCGGATCGCCCCGGCGGAACGCACCTTCCACCGCCGTGATCCCGGCGGCCAGCAGGCTCTTGCCGGACAGCAGCGCCTTGGCCGCGCCTTCGTCGATCACCAGCGCGCCTTTCATGCTCAACCGCCCGCCGAGCCAGGCCTTGCGCGCGGCATCCTTGCGCCGGGGGAGGAACAGCGTGCCGATTCCCATGTCCAGCGCACGGGCGATCGGCCGCTCGTGCGTGCCGTTGAGGATCGCGAGCACGATCCCGGCGCGTTCGGCGATCTCGGCCGCCTGGAGCTTGGCCGTCATCCCGCCCGAGCCCAGGCCCGACCCCGAACCGCCAGTCGCCATGGCGTGGATTTCCGGCGTCACGCCGCGCACTTCGGACAGCATTTCCGCCCCCGCCTCGCGCGGATCGCGGTCGTAGAGCCCATCCACGTCGGACAGCAGCAGCACGGCCTGTGCCTGGGCGGCCTGGGCGACGCGCGAGGCGAGCCGGTCGTTATCGCCGAACCGGATTTCCTGCGTCGCCACGCTGTCGTTCTCGTTCACCACCGGCACGGCCCCGGCCTTGAGCAGGCGGCCGAGCGTGGCGCTGGCATTGAGATAGCGGCGGCGATCCTCGAGATCGTCCAGGGTCACCAGCAATTGCGCGGCGACGATTCCCCGGGCAGCCAGCAGTTCGGACCACAGTTCGGCCAGCGCGATCTGGCCGACGGCGGCTGCGGCCTGCGCGTCGGCCAGGTTGGCCCGCCCGCCCTTGGGCAAGCCGAGCCGGGCCGCGCCCAGGGCGATCGCGCCGGAACTGACCACCACCACTTCCTGTCCGCGCGCGCGCGCATCGGCGATTTCGCCCACCAGCCCTTCCAGCCAGGCACGGCGGGGCTCCCCCTTGGAGATAAGCAGCGCCGAGCCGACCTTGAACACAAGGCGGCGGCATTTGGCGGCATCGGCCAGGTCCGTGAGGCGGGCAATCGTCATGGCGCGGGGGATTAGCTTGTGGAACGGCGCTTGCAAAGCAGCGTCGGGAAATTGCCGCTCAAAGCGGGGACCAGGGCTCGGCCTCGTCCTCGTCCTCGACCTCGCCCGTGGGGCGTTCGGTCATGGTCGCGGCGGGCAGGTAGGACAGCACCGCATCGAGCAGCGCCTCGATCCCTTCGCCCGTGGCGCCGGAAATCGGGAAGACTTCCTCCGCGCCTGCCGCTTTCAGCTCCTCGGCAAAGGCGGCAGCCAGTTCCGCGTCGGCCAGGTCGATCTTGTTGAGCGCGACCAGCCGGGGCTTTTCGTCCAGGCCGCCGCCATAGGCAGCAAGTTCGTCCTCGACGATTTGCATGGCCTCGACCGGGTCCTGCCCCTCGCCCATGCCGGAAATGTCGATCAGATGGATCAGCACCCGGCAACGTTCGATATGGCCGAGGAAACGGTCGCCGATCCCGGCCCCGTCCGCCGCGCCCTCGATCAGGCCGGGAATGTCGGCCAGCACGAATTCGCGGCCCTTGTGGCGCACGACGCCAAGCTTCGGGATCAACGTGGTGAAGGCATAGTCCCCCACCTTGGCCCGGGCGTTGGACACCTGGTTGACGAAAGTGGACTTGCCCGCGTTGGGCAGGCCGACCAGCCCGACGTCGGCCAGCAGCTTGAGCCGCAGCCAGACCCACATTTCCTCGCCCGGCTCGCCCGGCTGGTGCTGGCGCGGAGCGCGGTTGGTGCTGGTCTTGTAACTGGCGTTGCCACGGCCGCCCATGCCGCCTTCGAGCAGGACCACGCGCTGGCCGACCTCGGTCAGGTCGGCAAGGACGGTTTCCTGATCCTCGTCGGAAATGATCTGCGTGCCGACCGGCACCTTGACGACAAGATCCGGGCCACTCGCCCCGGTGCGGTCCTTGCCCATGCCGTGGCCGCCGCGCCTGGCCTTGAAATGCTGCGTGTAACGGAAATCGATCAGCGTGTTGAGCGCGGGCACCGCCTCGAACACGATGTCGCCGCCCTTCCCGCCGTTGCCGCCGTCGGGCCCGCCGTATTCGATGTACTTCTCGCGCCGGAAGCTGACCGCACCCGGCCCGCCCGCGCCCGAGCGGAGGTAGATCTTGGCTTGGTCGAGAAAATGCATGGAACGTAGCTAGCCGGTTCTTGGGCAAATGTCGCGCGCGTCCTTCGACAAGCTCGGGACGAGCGGTTGGAAGCGACCAATCGGCCGGACGCCGCTCTGCCGGAGCTTGTCGAAGGCCATGCGATTAAGGTCGGAAGAATGTTTGCAACTGGTGGAGCCGAGGGGGATCGAACCCCTGACCTCGTCATTGCGAACGACGCGCTCTCCCAGCTGAGCTACGGCCCCGTTCCAGTGCATTTCCGCAAGCATGTCCGCCCGCGGGAGCGCGCCTCTTAGCGAAGAGGCATCGCGCTTGAAAGAGCAAATATCCACTCGATGAAAATTTGTCTCCGCCTCACGGCGTGTTCGGACTCATCGGGCCGGCATAAGTCGCATTGGTGTACTGCACCTGGCTGTAGCCGTAAGTCGGGCCATAGCGTGCATCCCAGTCGGCCACGTCGACGCGATAGCGTTCGAAAGCGCTGTAGAACTCGTCGAATACCGTTTGCAGCTTGGCCATGGCCTGATCGGCGAAGGCGTCGAGGGAAGGAGACGGAGCGACCGCTTCCTGCTGGCTGATCTGCAGCACGGCATCGCAGAACTGCGGCAGGACCGGCGGCAGCGCCCAGTAGTTGTACACTTGCGTGGTATAGGTATCGCGCGCGCGTTTGTACCCGCTGCCCTCGTTATGGCGCCATTCGTTCTCGACCGCCTTGTTGGTCCGCGAAAGGTCGCGCTCGTAATTCGACAGGAAGTGCTTGTAGCCTTCGAGGATCCCCGCGTGCTTCGGCTGGAGGCAATTGAGCGCGGCGACATTGTAGGCCGAACGGAAGTTCCAGACCCGCTGCGCTTCGCTGATATGGGCGTTGACCGTCTGGCGCATGCCGTCCGGACCGACCGGTGGGATCGCCATGTTGGCGGCCGCACCGCTCGGCGGTTGCGGACGGGAGGGAATCGCGACCGGCGCGGGCGGCGGCGGAGGCGGCGGGGGCGGTGCAGCGCATGCCGCCAGCACGGCGAAACCGCCTGCCGTCGCGATATTGCGTGCCTTGGTAACGGTAAAACTAATCATACGGCGTGGCCCCTCCGCTTGCCGGCCCCATGCGATCCCTACCGCACGGCGCCTTTCGCCAGGATGAAGGCACATCCTACCGCCTGTTAACTATAATGGAAATGCCCGGAGCGTGAAAATCACGCCCCGGGCACGACAATCCGACTCGCAAATGCGATCAGTCGCGCTGTCCCATGAAGGAAAGCAGGAACTGGAACATGTTGATGAAGTCCAGATAGAGGCTGAGCGCGCCGAGTACGACGGCCTTGCCGGCAAATTCGGTGCCCGCGACCTGATAATACATCATCTTCAGCCGCTGCGTGTCATAGGCGGTCAGGCCGGCGAAGATCAGCACGCCGATCACGCTGATCGCGAACTGCAGTGCCGTCGAACCGACGAACATGTTGATGAGCATCGCCACCAGCAGGCCAACCACACCCATGATCAGGAAAGTGCCCATGCCGGACAGATCCTTCTTGGTGGTGTAGCCCACAAGGCTGAGGCCCGCGAAGGCCGCCGCCGTGGAGAAGAAGGTCATCGCGATCGACGACTGCGTATAGACGAGGAAAATCGTCGACAGCGACAGCCCCATCACTACCGCAAAGCCCCAGAACATCCCCTGGAGAGCCGAAGTGCTGAAGCGATTCGCGCCGAAACTCATCGCGAAGACGAACGCCAGCGGCGAAAGAATGATGAGCCACGAGAGCGGGTTGCCGCCAAGCATGATCTGCGCCGCATACCCCGACTGGGCGAACAGCAGCGCGACAATGCCCGACAGAAGCACGCCGGAAGCCATGTAGTTGTAGATCGAGAGCATGTGCCGGCGCAGGCCCATGTCGTAGGTCGCGCGACCGGCAGCCTTGCCACTCAGGCTCGGAGACGCGCCGAAGCCCGTGTTGCGGGGCTGGGGATCGTTCCAGTTTGCCATGTGTCCAAAAACTCCTTTGCCGGCCTCACGGACGGGCCGGTCGTGTCCGAATATCGCGATTACCATTCCCGTTTTCAAGGAAAACCGGAACGAATCGCTCTGAAATCGAACCGTGCGGAGCTTCGCAGCGAAAGGTTCAGCTATTGTGACCGTCCGCCGGCAGGCCGCGCGCGGCGGCGGCCATTTCCGCCCCCCGGTCGCGCGCGGCGCGCAAGGTCGCCTCGACCAATGCCGCCAGTGCCCCGCCCTCGTCTAGCACCTTGAGCCCCGCCGCCGTCGTGCCGCCCGGGCTGGTCACGCGGCGGGCGAGTTCCGCCGGACTGGCGTCGGATACGGCTGCGAGCGCGGATGCACCCTCGACCGTGGCGAGCGCCAGGCGGTCGGCCTGCGCACGCGGCATGCCGAGGCTTTCCGCACCCGATGCAAGGGCGTCGATGAAGCGGTAGACGAACGCGGGCCCCGATCCGGCAAGCGCCGTAACGAGGTCGAACAGCGATTCGTCGATCCATTCGCTGCGGCCCAGCGGGGCGAGGAACGTTTCGATCCCGGCCTTGGCGGCCGCGTCCACGCCCAGCCCCGCGAGGCCGAGCGGCGCCTTGCCGAGCGCGGCCGAGAGGTTCGGCATGATCCGGACATGGCCGGCCGCGCGTGGAAACCGTGCCTCGAGGCTAGCCAGTTCGACCCCGGCCATCATCGACAGCACCATCGTTCCTTCGCCCGCGAGCGGTTCGACGTCCGGCGCGACTTCGCCGAACAGCTGTGGCTTCACGCCCAGCAGGATCGCATCGAACCGCGCATCGGGCAGCTCGCGCAACAGGGTGACGCCCGCAGGAGCCTCGGGCAAGGCCGGGTCAACAACGGTAAAGCGGCCCGGCGCGACTCCGCCAGCCAGCCAGCCGGCCAGCATCGCCCCGCCCATGTTGCCGCAACCGACGATCAGGATGTTTTCGAAAGCCATGCCGGAGCCTTTGGCGGATTCGCCGTGCGGATCAAGCCTCTCCGGCAGCGTCCACCAGGGCGCTGTCGAGTGCATCGAGAGGGCTCTTGTCGCCCCAGAGGACGAACTGGAAGGCTGGATAGAAGCGATCGCACTCGCTGACCGCGGCTTCCACAACGGCCTGCGCCTGGCCGAGGCTAAGCAAACCGTCGTCGCCCAGCATCATGCCGTGACGGTACAGCAGGACGCCGCCGTTGGACCAGATATCGAAGTGGCCGAGCCAGAGCTGTTCGTTGACGAGCGCCAGCAGCTCGAACATTTCGCGGCGCTTGGTCTGGGGCACGCGTACATCGGGCAGGCAGAGCAATTGCAGCACGCGGTCTTCCGCGCGCCAGATGCCGCGAATCTGGTAATTGGCCCAGCTTCCCTGGATTTCGCCGGAAATCTCGTCTTCGCCGACATAGTCGCAAGGCCAGCCGCGCGCCTCGAACAGCTGGACAAGCATTTCGACGGGCGCAGCGTCGTCTTCCTCCCGTTCGAAATCACGTCCGCTGGTTCTCATCACACCTAATCCCGTCCTTCGCGACACGGCTGCATCGATGCGATGCAAGCCCCCCGACCGCAATGGAGTGACGTCATGGCGCTGGGCAAAACTCGACAAGCCTGTTCAAAAGCTGTGCACAAGCATGGGGGGAATTCCCCCCGGCTCAGCGTCCGGATTTCAGCGGCGTGACCTCTTCGCCCTCGTCACTGGTGAAAGTGAACGCGTCGATACCGGCCTTCTTGAGCGCGGTCACGAAGTCCTGCGCCGCCGATGCGCTGGGGAACGGGCCCGTCACGAGCCGGTTCGTCCGGCCCCACTGCGCCGTGTAGGCCTGCTTGCCCTTGAGCACGTCCGCCGCGCTCCGGCTGATCCGGCGCCAGTCGAAGCCGAGCGCCTTGATGTCGCGTCCGGTCGCCACCTGCACCCAGTTGCGGCTCGGATGGGCGGGCGGTTTCGGCTTGGGTTCTTCCTTGGGCGGCGGCGTCTCGCGCCGCGGGGTGATCTTGGTGATGTCCACCGCCCCCGACACGCGGGATGCAGGCGCAGCCGGCTTCGCGAAATCGGCAAAGACATCGACGATACGTTGCTGTGGCGCGCTTTGGGGCGCGGGAGCCTGGGGTTCCGGCGCCGGGGGCCGGAAAGCCGGCGCCGCCGGGACGGGCGCGGCCGCCGGCTGCTGTACCGATGCCGCGGTGCTGGCCGGAACCGGCACGGGAACGGGCTTGTCCAGCGGCGCGGCGGAAGGCTGCGGCGGGGCCCATATGACCGGCGAAGGCGCGGCTGCTACAGGCGCCTGAGTGGAACCGAAACTGGCGATCGCAACCTCGCCCGAATGCGAAGCGGGCGGCTTGCTCACGGACAGCGATGGACGCGGAGCCTCGGCAGGTGTGCCGACCGACAGGGACGGGCGTGGCGCGGCAGGCGCGGCGCTACCCTGCGACAAGGGCGGCAACTCGCCCTCGTCCGATACCGGGGCGGCGCGCTGTGGAAGCGGCGGCGCATCGGCCATCGCAACCGTCGCAGGCTCGGTGCGTTTATTCTTGCGCTTCGATTCCCTGACCGGCTTGCCGCTGCTCCCGCCCGGATCGGCCGCCGCGAGCGCAGACTGGCCGCCGTCCGCATATCGGGCGCGTTGCGAATTGCCGGAATACTTGGCGATACGCGGATCGTCCTTGCCGATATCGGAAGCTGTCGGAAATTGCCCGAAGTTCGCGGCCGCGGCCTGCTGCGCCGGGGTCAGGCGCGGCATGTAACGCAGATAAGGGGCAATCCTGGCGGCCATGGCCGTCGGCATGACCCGGTCGGTAATTTCCTGCGCCCCCTTGGCATCGCCCATGATCGCCAGCACGAAAGCCCGCGTGCGATAGGCGGCGAGATCCCGCTTCTTCAGCAGGGGCAGCAGCGCCGCCTCGGCCCCGGCCTTGTCACCGGAGATCGCCAGGCTGACTGCCAGACGCCGGATCACATTGTCATCGGGCTTATAGGCCAGCGCCTGGCGGTAGAACTGTTGCGCCGAGGCGTTGTCGCCGACGAGATCGTAGGCAAGCCCCCGGTCGCCCGCGAGCGAGGCGGGCATGGCCCCGGCCTTCTCGGCCTCTTCGAACCTGAGCAGGGCATCGTAGGGGTTCTCACTGCGAACATAGGCAGCGCCAAGGCCCGCCTGGGCCCGCGCATTGCCCGGATCCACCGCGTCCGCCCGGCTGAAGAATCCGACCGCCGCATCGACATCGCCGATATCCAGCGCGGCAAAGCCGGCATCGGTCAGCGCACCGGCGTCGCGCGGATTGGTCGCCAGCTTCTGCAGGGCGGCATTGAGAGCTTCCGCCCCCGGCGGCGGCAGCGGCTGGACCACCTCATGTGCAACGGCCGGACCCGACTGGGCCAGGAGCGGGCTGCCCGCGGCAACCAGCGAAACCGCCAGAACGCAGGCCGCGCCTGTGCGCAAGCCTACCTGGAAATGTCTATCGAACACCTGCAATCGAACCTTCGCTTCCGTTCCGGCAGCGTGCCGGGACACCCCCATGGCCGCGCCCGGATGAACCGGGCGCGAACGACCGGGCCAAGCTACTGGTTGTTCTGCCGCCCGAGGAAGCGCGGGATATTGAGAGCCGAACCGCCCTCATCCTCGTCTTCTTCGTCCTCGTCGTCGACCCGCGAACTGCGGGAGAGGTTGGCCATGCGCTCGAACAGAGTGCTGCCACCAGACGGCGCGGCAGGTGCGGCCGGAGCATTGTCCGCTCCGGCATTGTTACCGCCACCGGCCAGCAAGCCGCGACGGCGGCCGCCGAGAGCGGGGGAAACCGGCGCATCTTCCTCGGCCAGGCGATCGGCGTCGCGCAGCAGGCCGTCATCGATCATCCCGGTCAGCGAAGCGGTATTGTCTTCGCCGCCGATCGCTTCTGCGTCCTCGTCCTCCGCTTCCTCTTCATCGAGTGCCAAGGTCAGTTCGAACGGCTCGTCTGCCTGGGGAGCGGCGGCTCCCGCCCGTTCCGCGCCATAGGCCGGGGTGCTGCCCCCCAGCTCGCCATAGGCCGACTCCCCGGCCTGCGGTGCGGTCATTCCCGTCGGGACAGGCGGTTCGTAAGGCTCCGGCATGGCTACGGGAGCGGATTCGGCCGTGGTGCCGGCCGCATCCTCGGCCAGTTCCGCCTCGGTCGGCAGCGGCAGGACCGGACGCTTGGGCGCACGGCCCGCGCCGAGACTGAGCGGACGCGCTTCCGCCTGGACCGGCATCGCTTCCTGGTCGATGCCGGTGGCGACGACCGAAACCCGGATCTTGCCTTCGAGGTCGGGATTGAAGGCCGACCCCCAGATGATGTTCGCATCCGCGTCGACCAGTTCGCGGATATGATTGGCCGCTTCGTCGACTTCGAGCAGCTTCATGTCCTCGCCACCGATGATCGAGATGATCACGCCCTTGGCGCCGGTCATGGAAACGCCGTCGAGCAGCGGGTTGGCGATCGCGCGTTCGGCGGCTTCGAGCGCGCGGTTTTCACCCTCGCCTTCGCCGGTACCCATCATCGCCTTGCCCATCTCGCTCATCACCGAACGCACGTCGGCGAAGTCGAGGTTGATGAGGCCCGGCATGACCATCAGGTCGGTGATCGAACGAACGCCCTGCTGCAGGACTTCGTCCGCCAGCATGAAGGCTTCCTTGAAAGTCGTTTCCGCCTTGGCGACCAGGAACAGGTTCTGGTTGGGAATGACGATCAGCGTATCGACGTGCTTCTGCAGTTCCTCGATCCCGGCTTCGGCGGCCCGCATGCGGCGCGAACCTTCGAACAGGAACGGCTTGGTCACCACGCCCACGGTCAGCACGCCCTTGCGGCGGGCGGCCTCGGCGATGACCGGGGCCGCGCCCG
>JAQVEQ010000120.1 GCA_028697875.1 Novosphingobium sp.
GCGGGCCGATCAAGAAGAAGTACGGCAACAAGGTCAGCTGGGCCGACCTGATCGGCCTGGCGGGCACGATCGCCTACGAGACGATGGGCCTCAAGACCTTCGGCTTCGGCTTCGGGCGCGAGGACATCTGGCATCCCGAAATCGACACCTACTGGGGGTCGGAAAAGGAATGGCTGGCCAAGGACCGCTACAGCGACAACGGTGACGAGGCTTCGCTGGAGAACCCGCTGGCCGCGGTGCAGATGGGCCTGATCTACGTCAACCCGGAAGGGGTCGACGGCAAGCCCGACCCGTTGAAGACGGCCGAAGCCGTACGCGTGACATTCGAGCGCATGGCGATGAACGACGAGGAAACCGTCGCCCTCACCGCCGGCGGCCACACGGTCGGCAAGTGTCACGGCAACGGCGACGCGTCGCTGCTCGGGCCCGATCCGGAAGGAGCGCCGGTGGAGCAGCAAGGCTTCGGCTGGGCCAACCCCAACGGCAAGGGCATGGGCCGCGATACCATCACCAGCGGGATCGAAGGCGCCTGGACCACGCACCCGACCGTGTTCGACAACGGCTATTTCTACCTGCTGTTCAACTACGACTGGGAACTGAAGAAGAGCCCGGCCGGCGCGTGGCAGTGGGAGCCGATCAACATCGAGGAGCAAGACAGGCCCGTCGATGTCGAGGACCCGTCGATCCGCTACAACCCGATCATGACCGACGCCGACATGGCGATGGTCAAGGACCCGGCGTACCGGAAGATTTCGGAGCGGTTCTACAACGATCCCGACTACTTCCGCGAAGTCTTCGCCCGCGCGTGGTTCAAGCTGACCCATCGCGACATGGGGCCGAAGGTGCGGTACGTCGGCCCCGACGTCCCGGCCGAGGACCTCATCTGGCAGGACCCGGTCCCGGCGGGCAGCACGTCCTACGATGTCGATGCGGTCAAGGCGAAGATCGCGGCCAGCGGGCTGTCCGTGGCCGAGATGGTCGCCACCGCCTGGGACAGCGCGCGGACCTATCGCCAGTCCGACATGCGCGGCGGCGCCAACGGTGCGCGCATCCGGCTCGCCCCGATGAAGGACTGGGAAGGCAATGAGCCTGCCCGCCTGGCGAAAGTCCTCGCGGTGCTCGAACCGATCGCGGCCGCAGCGGGCGCGAGCGTGGCGGACGCGATCGTGCTGGCCGGTAACGTGGGTGTCGAACAGGCCGCCAAGGCCGCCGGTTTCGACGTGACGGTGCCGTTCGCGCCGGGCCGGGGCGATGCCACTGCCGGGCAGACCGACGGCGAGAGCTTCGAACCGCTCGAACCGGTCCACGACGGCTACCGCAACTGGCTGAAGAAGGACTACGTCGTCAGCCCGGCCGAACTGATGCTGGACCGTACCCAGCTGATGGGCCTGACCGCGCCGGAAATGACGGTGCTGGTGGGCGGCATGCGCGTGATGGGCACCAACCACGGCGGCACCGCGCACGGTGTGCTGACCGGCAGCCCGGGCGCGCTGACGACCGACTTCTTCGTCAACCTGACGGACATGGCGAACAGGTGGGTGCCCGCCGGCAAGGGCCTCTACGAGATCCGCGACCGCAAGACCGGCGCGGTCAAGTGGACGGCCACCGAGCTCGACCTGACCTTCGGGTCGAACTCGATCCTGCGCGCCTATACCGAGGTCTATGCCCAGGACGACAACAAGGCGAAGTTCGTGAACGACTTCGTCGCCGCCTGGACCAAGGTCATGAACGCCGACCGCTTCGATCTTGCCTGATCCCTGGGCCTGATCCCTGGACCAGACCTTCCGGCGGCGGCCTTTTGCCCAGCCGCCAGCAAGAAGGCCTCCCCTCGCACCAGCGAGGGGAGGCCTTTCCTGTTCCATCGCCGGGCGCGTGCCGGGCGGCTTATTCGGTGCTGTAGTTCGACGGCCCGAAATAGGCGTCCATCCGGGCGATCAGGCCGTCGCCGTCGAATTCCATGACGTCGAGCGTTTCCACGCGCAGCATCGTGGCATGATTGTGGGTCCGCACGATCAGCGCGCCGGCGGCGAGGTTGCCCGCGATCCGCACCGCGCCTTCGAGCTTCATTTCCATGCCCCCGCCCATCGCGTCGAAGGCGGACTGGTACCAGGCGCGGATATTGTCGCGCCCCGCGACCGGCGGCGAGGTCACCGGATCGCGCACCGCCGCGTTTTCGGCATAGAGCGCGCCGATCGCATCGGCATCGCCGATCGTGAACAGCTCGGCATAGCGTTCGAAGACCCGGCGGATATGCTCCGGCGGCAGGCTGCCGGCCTGTTCCTTCAACTGGGCCTGCGCGCTTTCCGGCAGATCGGCCATGTTCTCTCCCCTCCCGTCCGGCTCGAGGCCGGGTGTGTCAGGCGGCGGCGTCCAGTCCGTAAGCGGTATGGAGCACGCGCACGGCCAGTTCGGTTTCGTCCGCGTCGATCAGGACCGAGACCTTGATTTCGCTGGTCGAGATCGCCTGGATGTTGATCCCGCGGTCGGCCAGGGTCTTGAACATGGTCGCCGCGATGCCCGCATGGCTGCGCATGCCGACGCCGACGACCGAGATCTTGGTCACCTTGCTGTCGGTAATCATGCGGAAGAAGCCGATGTCGTCCTTGCGCTCTTCCAGCAGCGCCATGGTGCGGTCGAGATCGGCCTGGGTGACCGTGAAGGTCACGTCCGTCTCGCCCTTGTCCTTGGCCACGTTCTGGATAATCATGTCGACGTTGATGTTGGCGGCCGCCAGCGGGCTGAAAATGGCCGCGACCGCGCCCGGCCGGTCGGCCACGCGGGTAAGGGTAACCTTCGCCTCGTTCTTGTCGGCGGCGATACCGGTAATCAGCTGGCGTTCCATATCGAGTCCTTCCAGTTCCTCGTCGCTGACGATCATCGTGCCCGGCAGTTCGTCTGCCAGCGGGGCGTCGTCGTCGACGAAGGATGACAACACCTGCACCCGCACGCCTTCCTTCATGGCGAGGCTGACGGAACGGGTCTGCAGGACCTTCGAGCCGACCGAGGCCAGCTCCAGCATTTCTTCGTAAGTGACGTTGGGCAGCTTGCGCGCCTTGGCGACGATGCGCGGGTCGGTGGTGTAGACCCCGTCGACGTCGGTATAGATATCGCAGCGGTCGGCCTTGACCGCGGCGGCCACGGCGACGGCGGACGTGTCCGAGCCGCCCCGGCCCAGCGTCGTCACCCGGCCATCGGGCGCAAGCCCCTGGAAGCCCGGGATCACGGCGATCTCGCCTGCCTGCATCGACGCGATCAGGGCATCGGAATCGATATCCTCGATCCGCGCCTTGGCATGGGCGTCGTCGGTGCGGATGGGCAGCTGCCAGCCGAGCCAGCTGCGCGCCTTGCACCCCATCGCCTGCAGGGTCATCGCGAGCAGGCCGGACGTGACCTGTTCGCCCGAAGCCACGACCACGTCGTATTCGGCCGGATCGTACAGGGCATTGGCCTCGCGCGCGAAGCCCACGAGCCGGTCGGTTTCCCCGGCCATGGCGGAAACGACCACTGCCACTTCGTGCCCGGCCGCCTGCTGGCGGCGCACGATATTGGCGACGCGGCGGATACGTTCCGTCCCCGCCATCGAGGTACCGCCGAATTTCATCACAATCCGAGCCAAGCCCAAAGCTCCTGCTGCTGGAATCAGGTTCGGCGCGCTGTTAGGGATGTGGCATGACGAATGCAACTCCCCGGACAAGCGCCGCCATGGCGGGCAAGGCAACCATCAGGCCGGAAGAGGCCGCCCATTTCGGCAAGCTGGCCGCGGACTGGTGGGACCCGAACGGGGCGTCGGCCATGCTCCACCGGCTCAATCCCGTGCGGCTGGCCTTCCTGCGCGAGGCAGTGGACGCCCACTGGGACGCCGATCCCCGCTCGCTCAGGCCGCTGGCGGGCAAGAGCGCGCTCGACGTCGGCTGCGGCGCGGGCCTGCTGGCCGAACCGCTCGCCCGGCTGGGGGCGAACGCGACCGGAGTCGATGCGGCGGCGGAAAATATCGCGGCGGCCAAGGCGCACGCGCAAGGCGGCGGGCTGGCCATCGACTATCGCCACGGCGAGCTCGACGCGCTCGGCCTCGGCACGTTCGACCTCGTCACCGCGATGGAAGTGATCGAGCATGTCGCCGACAAGCAACTCTTCGTCGACGGCCTCGCCAGGCATCTCGCGCCACGCTCCGATTCGGAAGGCGGGCTGATGGTGCTTTCCAGCCCCAACCGCACGGCGCAATCGCGCCTGATGATGGTCCAGATCGCCGAAGGGATCGGCGCGATCCCCAAGGGCACCCACGACTGGGACGACTTCGTCACGCCGGACGAACTGCACGACCTGCTGGCCGCCGCCGGCCTGGTCATGGGCACGCCCAGAGGCATTTCCTACTCCCCCGCCAAGGGGCTCCACCTGTCGGACAACCTCGCGCTCAACTACATCGTCACCGCCCGCACCGCCTAACCCAGGCAATTTATTGCGCCGCAGCAAAGTGTTAACCAACGCCCCCCTAAGGAGATCGCTGGGCTCCTTGGGAATATGACGATGACAGCTAAACCTGCCATTTCAGTTGCGTGCGAACCTGCCGATTACGCCGACCTTGAAACGCTGCGCGCCGCGAAAGAGGCCGCCGACCGGGCCGAACGCCGCCTGCGCGAAGCGATCAACGTCCTGCCGCAGGGGATCGTCTTTCTCGACCACGAAGGCCGCTACATCCTCTGGAACCAGAAATACGCGGAAATCTATGCCAAGTCGGCGGACCTGCTGGAACCGGGCGCGAGGCTGGCCGACACATTGCGAATCGGCATCCAGCGGGGCGATTACCCCGAAGCCCAAGGGCGCGAGGACGAATGGCTCGCCGATCGCCTGTCGCTGATGGAAAACCCCGGCGTCCGCCACGAACAACGGCTGGCCAACGGGCGCTGCATCATGATCGAGGAGCGCAAGACCGGCGAAGGCGGCACGATCGGCCTGCGGGTCGACATCACCGAGCTCAAGGAACGCGAGGAATCCTTCCGCCTGCTCTTCGAAGGCAATCCCGTTCCCCTGCTGGTCTACGATCCCCGGCGCGAATGCATCCAGGCGGCGAACGACGCGGCGATCGAACATTTCGGCTACGCGAAGGGCGAGATGGAAGGGCTGCCGGCCAGCCGCCTGTTCGCCGACGACGAATGGGAGGAAGCCCGCACGGTGCTGGCCACCAACTGTTCGGAAAAGGACCGCTTCTGGCGCCAGCGCAACAAGAACGGCAACCGCCTGGAATCCGTCCTTTTCACGCGCCAGTCGGTGCTCGCCGGCGAGAAGGCGACGATCATTTCGGTCTTCGACGTGACCGAACGCCGCCGGGTGGAAGCGCGCATGGCCCACATGGCGCGGCACGACGAACTGACCGGCCTTGCCAACCGCGCCCATTTCCGGGAACGGCTGCACGCCCTGCTCGTGGGGCAGCAGAAGGCGGAAGACCTGACCATTTCGCTGGTCGACCTCGATCACTTCAAGGCGGTGAACGACACTTACGGCCACCTTGTCGGCGATGCCCTGCTGGCCGAGGCGGCCCGCCGCATGATGGCCCAGATCCCGAAGAATGCGCTGCTTTGCCGGATCGGCGGCGACGAATTCGCAATCATCTTCCGCAAGGCGAGCCACGACCAGGTCGAACTGGTGGCGAAATCGATCATCAACGCCCTGTCGAGCCCGTTCTTCATCGGGGAGCACGCGCTGCATATCGGCGCCACGATCGGCAGCGCCCATTCGGTGCGCGACAGTGCCGATCCGGAAACGCTGCTGCGCTATGCCGACCTGGCCCTCTATGCGGCGAAAGTCACGAAGCGCGGCACCTACCGCCGCTTCGAACTGGCCATGGACACAGCCGCCCAGCAGAAGTCGAGGCTGGAAAACGATTTCCGGGAAGCGGTCCAGAAGGGCACGCTGCAGGTCTATTATCAGCCGATGATCAATCTCATGGGCGGCGAGCTCGAAGGCTACGAGGCCCTGCTCAGATGGTCGCATCCCGAATGGGGGGCCATCTCGCCGGAAGTCTTCATTCCCCTGGCGGAAGATCTCGGGCTGATCGAACAGCTCGGCCAGTTCGTCCTGCGCACGGCCTGCAAGGAAGCGACGAACTGGGACGACGGCATCCTGCTGTCGGTCAACGTGTCGCCCCTGCAGTTCCGCAGCGGCAACCTGCTCAACACCGTGCTGCAGGCCCTGTCCTCGTCCGGGCTGCGGCCCGAACGGCTCGAACTGGAAATCACCGAAGCGGTGCTGATGGACCGCAACCCGCAGACCCTGTCGATCATCCGCAGCCTGCGCCTGCTCGGCGTCGGCCTGTCGATGGACGATTTCGGCACCGGGTACAGCTCGCTCCACTACCTGCTGCGCTATCCCTTCACCAAGATCAAGATCGACAAGTCGTTCATCATGAACCTTGGCGAAGAGACCAATTCGCGAGCCATCATCAAGGCGGTCATCGGCCTCGGTACCAGCCTGGGCATGAAAGTGACCGCCGAAGGGATCGAGCACGAGAAGATCCGCGACTACCTGCGCGAGGAAGGCTGCACGCAAGGGCAGGGCTACCTGTTCGGGGAAGCCGTGCCGGCCGACCGGCTGACACCCCTCGCCCTGCGCAACGGCCAAGCCTGACCCGGTGCCCGGCCGGGCCGGCCGCACCGCATCAGCACACGTCGATGCGGCCGCCCGCCTGCGGCTTCCAGCATAGCAGCATCCGGCCCGGCCGTTGCGCCACCCCGCCACCGGGCACGAAGCCCAGCCGTTCCAGCAGCGCGCGGGAACGCACGTTGCCGGGCAGGCACTCGGCCAGGATACGGCTCTCGGGGTGGCGGACAGCCAGCCGCGTCACGATCGCGCGGACGGCTTCATCGGCCAGCCCCTGTCCCCTGACACCTGCCGCGAACCAGTAACCGATCTCGACCGCGCGCGAGCCCCGGCGATGGACGCCGACCGTCCCCGCCAGCCGCGCCTCATCCCGCGGCCACACGCCTAGGAAACGATTGTCCGGCCCGCTCCGCGCGATGAGCGCTTCGGCATCGGCCAGCGTGAAGGGCTCCGGCAGGAAATGGACCCGCGCGGTAACGGACGCGTCGGTAATGGCCGCCAGCCCTGCGGCATGACCCGGCCGCAAGGGGGCGATGCGGCATCGCGCGGTAGTGAATTCGTCGAAGGGAAGGCTCACGATGGTTTCTCCGGGGAGACCGCCGCGACCGGGAACGAGCTTTCGGAATGACCATGCGCGCACCGGACACGGCGGCGATGGTCACGAACGATGACGACATGCCGCTCCTTAGAAGGAGCGCCAATAGGCCTTGGCAAACAGGGTGGCTGAGTCGGTCATCGCCCGGCGCAATGGCACATTCCCCGGCAGCGGGCAATTGCCGCCGTCCGGACCGGCGCCATCGTCAGGCGAACGCTTCGGCCCATTCGGCTTCCTTGAAGCCGACCAGCAGCCCGCCGGGATATTCCGCCACCGGCCGCTTGATCGTGGACGTGTGCTCCGCCATCAGCGCCACGGCCTTGGCCGCGTCGATCCCGTCCTTGTCCGCATCGGGCAGCTTGCGGAACGTGGTGCCCGCGCGGTTGAGGATTTTCTCCCACCCCTTGGCGGCGACCCATGCTGCCAGCCTGGCGGGATCGGCCCCGGCCTTCTTGTAGTCGTGAAAGGCATAGGCGATCCCCTGCGCATCGAGCCACTTCCGCGCCTTCTTCACCGTGTCGCAGTTGGGAATGCCGTAAAGGGTAACGCTCAAGCCTATCTCCTGTCGAATCGGCGGGTGTGCGGGTGTGCGCACGAATATACCGTATACTCATCGTAATACTGCGACCGGCCACGTTCCTGGATCGTGGCATGTTCGGGATGGGTGGCCCAGGCATGCACCGCCGCCTCGTTCGTCCATTCGGAAATCGCGACGACTTCGCCATCCTCGGCAGTGTAGCTCTTGAACGAGACAAAGCCCGGCTGGGCTTGTGCGAGCGCTTCCATCCGTTTCGCATCGGCCGCATAGGCCACCGCATCGATGTCCGCCCGCTTGCGGTTACGGAAGACCACCAGGAACATCACCGTTCTCCCAGATGCGCGTCCGCGATGGCCACTGCCAGCGCGTCCGCTGCGTCCGCCCCGGCGATCGCCGCGCCGGGCAGCAACACTTTCAGCATGGCCTGGACTTGCGCCTTTTCCGCGCCGCCCGTGCCCACGACCGACTTCTTTACACTACGCGCCGCATGTTCGGAAACCGGGAGGGCGGCCCGCCCGCATGCAGCCAGCACCGCGCCGCGCGCCTGGGCCAGCTTGAGCGTCGATTGCGGGTTCTTGTTGACGAAGACTTCCTCCACCGCCGCGCGATCGGGCGCATATTGCCCGATCACGGCATAGACCGCGTCGAGCAAGTGCAGCAGCCGCTCCGGCAGGGGGGCCTTGGGGTCGGTCGCCACCTCGCCGTTGGCGATGTGCGACAGGCGCGTCCCTTCGCTGCGGATCACGCCCCAGCCGGTGCAGGACAGCGATGGATCGAGGCCGAGGATCACCATGCGGCGGACCTAAACCGGATAAGTCCGCCGCGCAAAGGCCCCGGCCAGTTTATGCCGGCAGTTTCCTCTGCTTGGGCTGGGCCTGCATGTTCGGCCGCTGGACGTTCCAGACGAGGCCCAGCTTTTCCAGGATGACGACGACCCACATCGACATGTCGACTTCCCACCAGCGAACCTGGTTGGAAGCCGCGCGCGGGTGGGCGTGGTGGGTGTTGTGCCAGCCTTCGCCCAGTGTCC
>JAQVEQ010000121.1 GCA_028697875.1 Novosphingobium sp.
CAGCGGCTGGGCTGGCAGGTGCATCACTTCCAGAATGCGGACGCGCTCGAAGCGGACTTTGCGGCGCGCGGCCTGCTTGGCTGATCCGGCCGGCTAGGCCCTTGGCGGCTGGCGGCGGTAACTCAAGGCTTCGGCGACATGGATCCGGCCGACCCGCTCGGCTCCGGCAAGGTCGGCGATCGTCCGCGCGACACGCAGCACCCTGGTATAGCCGCGTGCGGAAAGGCGCATCGTCTCGGCCGCCTGCATCAACAACATGCGGCCCGCCTCGTCCGGCGTGGCGTGGGTTTCCAGCGCTTCGCCGTCCAGTTCGGCGTTGGAGCGCATGGCCGTGCCGGCGAGCCGCCCGGTCTGGATTGCCCGCGCGGCCGCCACGCGGGCGGCAACTTCGGCGCTGCCTTCGCTGGGCGGGGGCAGGGCGAGATCGGCGGCGCTGACGGGATCGACTTCGACATGGAGGTCGATCCGGTCGAGCAGCGGGCCGCTGACCTTGGACTGGTAATCGGCGGCACAGCGCGGCGCGCGGCTGCAAGCGAGTGCCGGGTCGCCCAGGTGTCCGCAGCGGCATGGGTTCATTGCCGCCACCAGCTGGACACGCGCGGGATAGGTCACGTGGGCATTGGCCCGTGCCACATCGACTTTGCCGGTTTCGAGCGGCTGGCGCAGCGAATCGAGTACCGCGCGCTGGAATTCGGGCAATTCGTCGAGGAACAGGACGCCGAGGTGCGCCATGGAGACTTCGCCCGGGCGCACGCGCAGGCCGCCGCCGGTCAAGGCCGCCATCGAGGCCGAATGGTGCGGCGCGCGGAACGGGCGGGTGCGGCTGATCCGTCCGCCTTCGAGCGTGCCCGCGACCGAGGCGACCATCGAGACTTCCAGCGCTTCGGCCGGGGTCAGTTGAGGCAGCACGCCGGGAAGACAGGCGGCCATCAGGCTCTTGCCCGCGCCGGGCGGGCCGATCATCAGCAGGTTGTGCCCGCCTGCCGCCGCGATTTCCAGGGCACGCTTGGCCACTTCCTGCCCCTTGACCTGCCTGAGGTCCGGCCCCGGCGCCGCGGCTTCCACTTCGCCGGGCTGCGGATCGGGCAGGCGCTGGGTCCCTTTCAGGTGGTTGAGGAGGCTGACGAGATCGGGCGCGGCGCAGACGGGGATGCCGCTGGCCCAGCGCGCTTCCGCCCCTTGCGCGGCCGGGCAGATCAGCCCTTTCTCCCGTTCGCTGGCATGGAGCGCGGCCAAGAGGACGCCGGGCGAAGGGACGATTCGCCCGTCCAGCGCCAGTTCGCCCACCGCCACCCAGTCGGCCAGTTGCTCTGCATCGGTCACGCCCATCGCGGCAAGCAGGGCAAGGGCGATCGGCAAGTCGTAATGCGAGCCTTCCTTGGGCAGGTCGGCCGGAGACAGGTTGATCGTGATCCGTTTGGGCGGGAGGGAGAGGCCCATGGCTGCCAGCGCGGCCTGCACCCGCTCGCGGCTTTCGCCCACGGCCTTGTCCGGCAGGCCGACGATGGCGAAGCGCGGCATGCCCGGCGCGACCTGGCACTGCACTTCGACGGCGCGCGCCTCCAGCCCGAGATAGGCCACGGTCGATACGAGTGCCACCACTGCCGCGAATTCCCCCAAGTCCCTGAACCTGCAAAGGATAGCGTCCGGCGGCGCAGTGTCGAGGGGCGGGGACGGGATATCCGGTCCATTGCGGAAACTACGGTGAATTTCCCGGCAACCCTTTCCATTGGGAAAGAAGCAGGCGGACCGGGCGCAATCGTGCACCATGCGCGCAGGTCTTGCCTTTGTTCTGCCTCTCGCGGCCTTGCTGGCGGCGCCCGCCGCCGCGCAAGTGGCGGACGGCGCATATGCGGGCGGCGCGGTAGCGGAACGGTTCGTGCATGCCCCGCCCGCACCGATTCCGGCGGGCATCGCCGCCTACGGCCCTTTCCGGGTGATCGATCCGGCCCGCGCCGCGCTGGTGGACGTGACGGACGAACGCACTCCAGCGCAGTTCGCGGCCATGCTGCGCGACTATCCCGGCCTCGCCATGCTCGAGATGGTCGATTGCCCCGGCACTTACGACGACCGGGCGAATCTGCGCCTCGGGCGGATGATTCGCGCCGCGGGCATCGCGACTTATGTGCCGAGCGGCGGCTCGGTCCGTTCGGGCGGGGTGGAACTGTTCCTGGCCGGGGCCGAACGGCTGGTGGACGACGGCGCGGAATTCGCCGTCCATGCCTGGTCCGACGAGGACGGGCTGGAAGCCAGCGATTATGCCGTTACTGCGCCGGAAAATCATAAGTATTTGATTTATTATAGAGAAATGGGGATGGATGGGCCGGCCGCGCAAGCGTTCTACGCCATGACCAATTCGGTGCCTTTCGGCGGCGCGCGTTGGTTCGGTGCTGCCGAGATGCGGCGGTGGCTGGGTCAGGAGACCGCCTCGCCGCCGCCGCAACCGGCCCCGGCGTCCGCGCCAAAGCTGGCCTATCTCGCGCTGCCCTATCTTGACTTAGGCGCCGGGCTCCATTAACCGCGCGCTCCAAGAAGACAGCCGCCTCTCGCGGGCGGCCTTTTTTGTTCGTGCCGGAAAGCCGGCATCATTGGATTATTCGAGGGTTTCACGATGAAGCGCACTTTCCAGCCCAGCAATCTCGTGCGCAAGCGGCGTCACGGTTTCCGCGCCCGCAAGGCGACTGTCGGCGGCCGCAATGTCCTGCGTGCCCGCCGCGCCCGCGGCCGCAAGAAGCTGAGCGCCTGAGGCTTGCGCCGACCGAATCGGGCCCCGGCCCGGTTTGCGTAAGGCTTCCAGCCCGCTCCTCCATCCGGCTCCGCAGGCACGGCCTGGGCGGGAACCGGGCGGAGGAGCGGGCTGGTCCCGTTTCTGGCCGCGGCTTCCCGCGCTTTCGGGGCGCAGCCCTTTGCGCTAACGACGCACCCATCATGCCGCCGGAACTCACCACTCTGACCCGCCGCGCGGATTTCCTTGCCGCCAACAAGGGGCTGCGCGTCGCGCGTCCCGGCTTCGTCCTGCTCGCCCGTCCGAATCAGGGGCTTGGCAAGCGCTACGGGATCACGGTGACGAAGCGGATCGGCAATGCCGTGGTTCGCAACCGCATGAAGCGCCGCTTTCGCGCGCTGCTGCGCGAAAAACTGCCGGCCGAAGGCCTGCCCGACCACGATCATGTGCTGATCGGCCGCGAAGGCGGGATCGAACGCGATTTCGGCCTCCTGCGCGAGGAGCTCGGCGCGGCGCTGTCCCGGGCGGCGGCGGGCAAGGGCGATCCCCCCCGCAAGAGGCGCGGCAAGAGCGGTAAGAGCGACAAGGGGGGCGGCCGGTGAAACATGTCCTGATCCTGATCGCGCGGGCCTGGCAACTGGGCCCTTCGCGCATCTTGCCCCCGACGTGCCGCTATGCGCCGTCGTGCAGCGAATACGCCATCCAGGCCCTGAACAAGCACGGTGCAATCAAGGGTGGATGGCTTGCGCTTAAGCGTCTATTGCGCTGCCACCCATGGGGGGGACACGGATACGATCCGGTGCCCTGAGGCAGAATATTCGAAGCCCGGCGGGCGGAACGAAATCGAGAATTAGGGATCACAAGTTGAGCAACCAGCGAAACATCGTACTGGCCGTAGCTCTGTCCATGCTGCTGCTGCTGGGGTGGGAATATGCAACGAGCTGGTTCTACCCGCAGCCGGCCAAGCCGGTGGCGGAACAGCAGGTCGCCGACAAGCTCGGTTCCGCCGCGGACACTACCACGCCCGAGGAGCCCAAGCCGGCCAAGCGCACGCGCGAAGGCGGTTTGCAGGACGCGGCCGACATCGCCGCCGAACAGCTCGACCTGGCCGCCGATCTCGCTTCCCCGGCGCGCGTCCCGATCGCGGCCCCGAGCCTGACCGGTTCGATCAACCTGACCGGCGCGGCGATCGACGACCTGACGCTCAACGATTTCCGCCAGACGGTCGCGAAGGACAGCGGCCCGGTCCGCCTGTTCTCCCCGGCCGGAACGCCGGCGCAGTACTTCGCCCAGTTCGGCTGGGTCGCGGGCGAAGGCGGCGATTCGGCGGCACTGCCGGGCGCGGATACCCGCTGGCAGGTCGAAGGCGAGCGGCTGACGCCGGACAGCCCGGTCACGCTGCATTGGGCCAACGGGCAGGGCCAGACCTTCTCGATCCGTTTCGAAATCGACCGCGACTATCTCGTCACGGCGACGCAGACGGTCGCCAATACCGGCAGTACCCCGTTCGTCGCGCGGCCTTTCGCGCTGGTCAACCGGACCGACAAGACGGCCAGCACCGACACCTGGAATGTCCATTCCGGCCCGATCGGGGCGTTCGACGGCTCGGTCGATTTCGGCAACAACTACAAGGACGTGCTCAAGAAGGGGACGGTTTCGCCGGGCGGCCGCGCCGACTGGATCGGCTTTACCGATATCTACTGGCTGTCCGCCCTGGTGCCGCAGGACGGCGCCACCCCCTCCACGGATTTCCGTTCGCTGGGCAACAGGCTCTACCGGGCCGACCTGATCTACCAGCCGGTGACGGTGCCGGCTGGCAAGCAGGCCACGCGTACCACGCGCCTGTTCGCCGGCGCCAAGGAAAGCGCCGTGCTCGACAAGTACGAAGGGCAGGGCATCGCCAATTTCGGCCTCGCCATCGACTGGGGCTGGTTCCGCTGGTTCGAACGGCCGATCTTCCTCCTGCTCGACAAGCTGTTCGGCCTGACCGGCAATTTCGGCGTGGCGATCATCCTGCTGACAGTGATCATTCGCGGCATCATGTTCCCGGTCGCGCAGAAGCAGTTCGCCTCGATGGCCGGGATGCGCGCGATCCAGCCGAAGCTGAAAGCGTTGCAGGAACGCTACAAGGAAGACCGGCCCAAGCTCCAGCAGGAGACGATGGCGCTCTACAAGCAGGAAGGCGTGAACCCGCTGGCGGGCTGCCTGCCGATCCTGATCCAGATCCCGATCTTCTTCGCGCTCTACAAAACGTTGATCCTGACGATCGAAATGCGCCACCAGCCTTTCGCGCTGTGGATCAAGGACCTGTCGGCGCCCGATCCGCTGCATATCCTGAACCTGTTCGGCATGCTGCCGTTCGATCCGCCCAGCTTCCTGGCGATCGGGCCGCTCGCGCTGCTGCTGGGCGTGACCATGTTCTTCCAGTTCCGGCTCAATCCGGTGGCGATGGACCCGGTGCAGCAGCAGATGTTCGCCGTCATGCCCTGGGTCATGATGTTCGTGATGGCGCCTTTCGCCGCGGGCCTGCTGATCTACTGGATCATTTCCAACGTGCTGACCATCGCGCAGCAGCAGTTCCTTTACAGCCGCCATCCGCAGCTCAAGGAACAGGCGGCCAAGGACAAGGCCGACATGGCGAAGAAGCACGCGGCGAAGAAGGATTCGGGCCGCTAAGGCCCGCTTCGGACGCGGCATGGACGATGCGCAGCAGGAACTGGCCGAACGGGCGGGGCGCCTGTTTTCGGGGCGTGTCGAATTCCTGAAATCGGCCCCGGGGCTGCAATTCCTGCCCGATCCGGATTTCCCGGAGATCGCCTTCTGCGGCCGTTCCAACGTCGGCAAGAGCTCGCTGCTCAATGCGCTGACCGGGCGCAAGGCGATCGCGCGCACTTCGGTCACGCCGGGCCGCACGCAGGAGCTGAACTTCTTCGAAGTGGGCGAACCGACGCTGTTCCGCCTGGTCGACATGCCCGGCTACGGTTTCGCGAAGGCGCCGCCCAAGGTGGTCGAGAAATGGCGCGCGCTGGTGCGCAGTTTCCTGCGCGGGCGGGTGCCGCTCAAGCGCACGCTGCTGCTGGTCGATTCGCGCCACGGCATCAAGGAGGTCGACCGCGAGATGATGCGGATGCTGGACGAGGCGGCGGTCGGCTATCGCATCGTCCTGACCAAGGCGGACAAGATCAAGGCGAGCGAGCTGGCCAAGGTGCTCGAGGCCGCGGCGGCCGAAGCGAAGAAGCATCCGGCGGCCTATCCGGTGATCCACGTCACCTCGTCTGAAAAGAAGATGGGGATCGAGGAACTGCGCGCGGCCGTGCTGGCCGACGCGGAAGTGTGACAAGCGCCTTGCGGTCCACTATCGTCGGGCCGGCAAGCTGACCGGGGAGAGTGCGCGATGGCCGAACAGACCGCTTACGAAAAGCACGTGTGGGAAACCCTGGCCGAGCATCGCCTCGCCTATATCCGTTCCGGCGGCGCGCTGGGGCACCTGATGGAAGGTGAGCCGCTGCGCGACGGGCGGCGGTTCAATCCCATGTGCCTCCTGCGCACGGCCGGCCGCAAGAGCGGCAAGCAGTTCGTCACGCCGGTGATGTACGGCAATCTGGGCGGGGAGATCGTGGTCGTCGCTTCCAAAGGCGGAGCGGACGAGCACCCGGCCTGGTACCTCAATCTCAAGGCCAACGGCGAACTCGCGGTGCAAGTCGCGACGCAGGCTTTCACCGCCGGCTTCCGCGAACCGGAAGGGGAAGAGCGGGCGGCCGTGTGGGCCTATATGGACGGCCTCAGCCCCCACTATGCCAAGTACCGCGGTATGACCGGCCGCGAGATCCCGCTGGTGATGATCCTGCTGAAAGACGAGATCCCGGTCTTTTCGGAATGACGGCGGTCTTTTGCCTGTTCATTCTCGACACTATCAAGCTGAACCTCTAGTCCGGCGCTCATGAAGCTCATCGTCGGCAACAGGAACTATTCGAGCTGGTCCCTGCGCGGCTGGCTGGCCTGCAAACAGTCCGGCCTCCATTTCGAGGAACTGACTGTCAGCCTCTTCGGCGAGGACTGGGAGGAGGCGAAGCGCCAGCGCGGCGACATCCAGCCTTCGTCCGGCAAGGTGCCGATCCTGTGGGACGGCGAGGCGGTGATCTGGGACAGTCTCGCGATTCTCGAATACCTGGCCGACAAGGTCGGGCGCGAGCGGTTCTGGCCCAAGGACGACGCGGCGCGCGGCATGGCCCGTTCGATGGTCGCCGAAATGCACAGCTCCTACCTGGCCCTGCGGCGGGGCCTGCCGATGAACATGCGCAAGCGGTTCGAGGGGGTGGAGCCGAGCGACGAGATGCGTTCCGATATCGTGCGCATCCTCGGCCTATGGGCGGAGGCGCGGGCGCGCCATGGCAAGGGCGGCCCGTTCCTGTTCGGCACGTTCGGCGCGGCCGACATCTTCTACGCCCCGGTCGTCAGCCGTTTCGTGACTTACGGCGTCACTGTGCCCGGCTTCGCCCAGGCCTACATGCAGGCCGTGTGGGAACACGACTGGATGCAGCAGTGGTTTCATGGCGCCGAGGACGAGCAATGGGTGATCGCGCAATACGAGGAAGGGCCCCAAGCGTTATGAGCGAACACCGCACCGCCGCCGACCTGGCCGAGGCCCTGATCGCCTGCCCCAGCGTCACGCCGGCCGAAGGGCTGGTGTTCGATTGCTTGGAGGACATGCTGCGCCCGCTGGGTTTCGAAGTCGACCGCCGCATTTCGGGCGAGCCGCCGGACGGCCCGGTGGAAAACCTCTTCGCCATCCGCCGCGGGCCGCCGGGCAGCCGCCATTTCGCCTTTGCCGGGCATCTCGATGTCGTCCCGCCGGGGGAGGGCTGGACCAGCGCGCCTTTCGCGCCGGAACGGCGCCCGAGCCCCGGGGGCGATCTGCTCTACGGGCGCGGTGCGGTCGACATGAAAGGCGCGGTCGCTGCCATGGTCGCGGCTACGCAGGACATCCCGCGGGACGCGGGGACGGTAAGCTTCGTCATTACCGGCGACGAGGAAGGAGCGGCGCGTTTCGGCACCCTCGCCCTGATGGAGCGCATGCGCGAGCTGGAAGCGATTCCCGACCTGTGCCTGGTGGGCGAGCCGACCAGTGTCCAGCGCCTGGGCGACATGATGAAGATCGGCCGGCGTGGCTCGCTCAACGCGTGGCTCGAAGTGGCCGGCACGCAAGGGCACGTCGCCTATCCGCATCTCGCCGACAACCCGGTGCCGAAACTGGTCGCGATGCTGGCCGAGTTCGACGCCTGGGTGCTGGATGACGGGACCGACTGGTTCCAGCCGTCCAATCTCGAGATCACCGACCTCGAAGTCGGCAACCCGGCGACCAATGTCATTCCCGCGCTGGCCAAGGCGCGGATTTCGATCCGCTTCAACGACCTGCACAGCGGGGCGGGCCTGTGCGCGAAGATCGCGGAAATCGCCGCGCGGCACGGCGGCACCGCGCGCTGCGTGATCTCGGGCGAACCGTTCCTGACCCAGCCGGGCGCTTTCTCGTCGATCGTCGCGCAGGCGGTGACGGCCGAAACCGGCGTGGAGCCCGAAGCCTCGACCACCGGGGGGACGTCCGACGCGCGCTTCCTCAAGGATTTCTGCCCGGTGATCGAATTCGGCCTCAACAACGCGACCATGCACAAGCGCGACGAGGCCGTGGCGCTGGACGACCTCGAAACGCTGGCGCGAATCTACCGCCGGATTGCCGAGGCGGCCCTCAAGGGTTGAATTAGCGCCTCGCCCTTGCGAGCGTGGCCGGACAAGCAACGGGGAATAGCCATGAACGACGCCGCCGAAATCGCAGAGGGCGCTGCGCCCATCGGGCACGGCAAACTGCAATGGCGGATCCTGGCCGGCTTCATCGCCGGGCTGGTGGCGGGCCTTGCCGCCTATACTTTCGCCGGTGACGCCGCATGGCTGGAAACCGTGGTGACTTATGTCACCGGGCCGATCGGGCAGGTATTCCTGCGGTTGCTGTTCATGCTGGTCCTGCCGCTGC
>JAQVEQ010000122.1 GCA_028697875.1 Novosphingobium sp.
GCTCGCGATCTGCGCCTTGCCTCCTTCGCTCCCGAACCAGTCGCCAGCCAGTTCCGTCTGGATGTAGCCCGGCTGGATCACGTTGACGTTGACGCCTTGCCGCACCCATTCGCGCGCGAGGTTGCGCCCGAGATGCGCGATTGCCGCCTTGCTCGCGGCGTAGACGGATTCGCCGTGACCGGTCTGCTCTGCGGTGATCGATCCGATCAGGAGAATACGTCCACGCCCGCTTTCGCGGCTGCCGGAAGCGATCATCCGTTTCGCTCCCTCCCGGGCGGTGAGGAATGCGCCAAGCAGGTTGGTGTCGAATACCATCCGCGCCGCGCTTGCGGATATGTCGGTCGAACGGCCCGGCGCGGAAACGCCGGCATTGGCGATCACGGTATCGATTGGCCCGAACGGCGCATCGGCGCTGTCGTAGGCGGCGACAACCGATTCTTCGTTCGTCACGTCGAGAACGACAGAGTGGGCCAGACCGCCATGGCCGCGAATGTCTGCTGCCAGTTCGTCCACCCGTTCCTTACGCCGTGCGGCGAGGATGACGCGGGCTCCGGCAGTGGCGAAAAGACGCGCGAAATGGGCGCCGAGACCGGACGATGCGCCCGTAATCAGGCAGATTCGCCCTTCGACATTGTGCATCGCCCGGTTCTCCCTCGACTTTATGTATCGTTGGGGCGGATGTTTAGCGCCAACCGATCGTCCCTGTCCAACAGATGACGCGCACCGCCTCTGGCGTGCGGATAGCGAATCCGTCTAGGGGAGTGCGAAAGGGGACGAGGAAACGATGAACGATCAGGAAACCTTCGGCGGCACGGCGGAAGTCCGTACAGGGTTCGCATTCGATACGGCGGCCCTTGCGCGCTGGATGGACAGCAATGTCGAGGGGTTTTCGGGGCCGCTGCGGGTCGAGCAGTTCAAGGGTGGCCAATCGAATCCGACCTACAAGCTGGTGACGCCTGGGCGCGATTATGTGCTGCGGCGCAAGCCGCCGGGGCAACTCGTCAAGGGTGCACACGCGGTCGACCGCGAAGCGCGCGTGATCGGGGCCTTGGGCAAGGCGGGCTATCCCGTTGCCCGCCTTTACGGCTTGTGCACCGACGACGGCGTGATCGGCACCTGGTTCTACGTCATGGAAATGGTCGAGGGCCGCAATTTCTGGGATGCGACCTTCCCCGACGTCTCGCGCGACGCGCGCCGGGCCTATTTCGATGCCATGGTGACAACGCTCGCCCAGCTTCACGGCGTCGATTACGCGGCGATCGGGCTGGGCGATTTCGGGCGGCCGGGCAACTATTTCGAACGGCAGATATCCCGCTGGTCGCGCCAGTATCTCGAAGATACGCAAGCCGGGCGCAGCGCGGACATGGATTGGCTGATCGACTGGCTGCCGGCCAATATCCCGCCCGGAGACGAGACCAGCCTGATCCACGGCGACTTCCGCTGCGACAACATGATCTTCCACCCCACGGAGCCGCGCATCCTGGCGGTGCTGGACTGGGAACTGTCGACGCTGGGCCACCCGCTGGGCGATTTCGGGCACCATGCGATGATGTACCACATGCCGCCGCATATCGTGGCGGGGCTGGGCGGTGCGGATATCGCCGGGCTGAACATCCCGGGCGAGGAGGAATACCTCGCGCGCTATTGCGAGCTGACCGGACGCACGGACATTCCGCACTGGAACTTCTATCTCGCGTTCAACTTCTTCCGGCTGGGCGCGATCCTGCACGGGATCAAGGGCCGCTACTTGCGTGGTACGGCGTCGTCCGAACAGGCGCGGCGCCGTGGCGACGCGTTCCCGTTGCTGGGCGAGATCGGGCGGCGACTGGCCGAATCCGGTTAGGCGGGGAATGCGCCGTCAGGCGGTGGCGGGCAGGGCTTCGGCCGGCTGGAGGACAGGGGCCTGCCTGTCCCACCATTTGAACACCACGTCGGTCAGCTTCCAGATCGCCGTCACGGCGACGATCGAGACGAGCCCGTCCACGGCATAGTGATAGCCGAGGTGGATGGAGCCGAGCCAGATAAGGGCGAAGAAGGCAAGGAAGAACCGGCCAGCCCACTTCGAGACGTGGCGCATCGCCAGGGCATAGAGGAAGGCCAGCGCGACATGCATGGACGGCATGGCGGTAATGCCGCTGCCGAGGCCGTTGGCATCCTTGTGGAACCATTCGAGCAGGAGATCCTGTACGAACAGGGTCATGACGGGAAAGTGGCGATCCGCTTCGCGCAGGTAGGCCATCTGGTCCGCAAAGTGTTCGTTGCCGAGCATGGGGCCGAGGAAACACGGCCCGACCGAGGCCAGCGCCGTGGCCATCGCGCCGCCGATCACCGTCCAGCTCAGTAGGAAGGCAAGGAAGAAGCGGCGGCGGATATCCGGGTTCACCGGATAGAAGCACAGGAAGAGACATCCGGGATAGATCAGCAGCATCCACACCTGGTAGAGCACCGACAGGAACGAACTGACGATGGGAAAGCCGAGTGCCGGATGAAGGAACCGCCACGCATCGGTTCCGAACAGGGCGCGGTCCCAGGCGATGAAGGTCGCGTCCCAGGTGTAGGCGTTGAACAGGGGAATGGCGGCTTTCATCATCGAAAAGAACGGCATGAAGGCGGCCAGCGCGAGAAGCATCGGCAGGCCCGCGTAGAGGCGGCTGCGCCGGCCGGGCTGCATATAGAGCTGGCGCAAGTGCGCGAAGGGGCTGTCTGGGCGCAGCCGCCACAGGCTCCATGCCGCATCGCCGCTCAGCATCAGCGCCGCGCTGGCGAGGTAGAGCTGGGCGTTGAGCGTGGCGACCGATGGGCCGACGATGATGCCTTTGCTGGCAAGCAGCCCGACGCACACGGCCAGCAGGCCCAGCGAGATCGCCAGGGTGGGGATATCGTCGCGCAGGCACGGGGCGTCGCTGGCCGTCCGGGCGGCTGTCCGTTTACCTTGTCCTGGCGCGGTCGTCTCGGTCACGGCCTGCCAATAACCCGATATGTGTCACGAAAGTGCTAATGGCGCGGGCGATCCTGTGGATGCCGCTTATTGTGGTTTGCCGCTCCAGCGCCTAGATGGGCTCCATGCCCGGTGAGCTGTCAGATAACAAAGGTCGGGGTGAGGCGGCGTGGCATTGGCCCGCCATTCACCCCGAAGGTCGCAAATTCGCCTTGATCTCCGCTGCCTTGTGCATCGTGGCGGCATTTCTGGCGTGGGAAACGATCGCTTGGCCATTGGCCGGTCTGACGGTCGGCATCCTGGCTTTCTTCCGCGATCCGGAACGAATCGTCCCGCAGGATCCCGCTTACGTGATCTCGCCTGCGGACGGCCTCGTCAGCCTGATCCAGCAGGTCGAACCGCCGCGCGAGTTGCAGGTCGACGATGGCTCGGGCGTGCCGGGGCTGGGGAGCGGGCCGGTCACGCGCATTTCGATCTTCATGAGTGTGTTCGACGTCCATATCAATCGCGCCCCCGTCAGCGGCATCGTGCGGCGGCTGGTCTATATTCCGGGCAAGTTCCTCAATGCCGATCTCGACAAGGCGAGCGAGGAGAACGAACGCCAGCATATCCTGATCGAGGGGAACAATGGCGTGCCGATCGCCTTCACCCAGATCGCCGGGCTGGTGGCGCGGCGCATCGTGCCTTTCGTGAAGCCGGGCGATATCCTTGCCGCCGGGCAGCGGGTCGGGCTGATCCGTTTCGGCAGCCGGGTCGACGTCTACCTGCCGCAAGGCACGGATGCGAAAGTCGTGCTGGGCCAGAAAGTCGTCGCGGGCGAAACGATTCTCGCGGAACTCGGCAAGCAGTGCCACATCGAGGGTATCGCCCAGTGAGCGAGGAACCCCCGCCGTCCCGGCTGACGGGATTGCCGCGCGGGCTGACCCTGCGCGCGCTCGTGCCCAATGCGATTACGGTCGCGGCCTTGTGTTCCGGCCTGACGGGTATCCGTTTCGCCATTGTCGGCAATTGGGAAAAGGCCGTGCTGATGGTGATCCTTGCCGGCCTGCTCGACGGGATCGACGGGCGCATTGCCCGGCTGTTGCGCGCCCAGTCGCGTTTCGGGGCGGAACTGGACAGCCTGGCGGATTCGCTGTCCTTCGGCATGGCGCCGGCGCTGATCCTGTTTCTCTGGTCCTTGCAGGACCTGCCTCGGTTCGGCTGGTTCGCCGCGCTTGGCCTTGCGATCTGCTGCGCCTTGCGTCTCGCGCGCTTCAACGCGCAGATCGACATGCAGGAGCAACCGCACAAATCGGCCGGTTTCCTCACCGGTGTCCCGGCCCCGGTCGGGGCGGGGCTGGCGCTGTTACCGCTCTATCTCTGGCTGGCCAGCGGGCGGGATGAATTTCGCGAGCCGATCGGCGTGGCGATCTGGGTGGCGGCCATGGCTTTTCTGATGATTTCCAACCTTGCGACGCTGAGCTGGACTTCGCTGCGCCCGCGCCGGAGCATCAGGCTGGAAATGCTCGCCTTGGCCGGGCTGGTCTTCGCTGCCCTGCTGACCGAGCCCTGGTGGACGCTCGCGGCCCTGTGCACGGGGTATCTCGCGCTGATGCCTTATGGCGTCATCAGCTACGCCAGGATCAGGCGGCAGCGCGCAGCCCGCACGGCACCGGCAGGCGGGCCCGACGGGCAGAACTGACCAGCCGCAGGGCCGGCGTCGGGTGTTCCGGCGCTTCCATTCTGACGAACACTTCCTGGCTGGTCTCGCAGCGGGCGAGAGCGCGGCTCAATTCGCCATAGGCCGACCATGCGCGGCGGAGCGACGATGCGCTGACGGTAACGGCAACAAGTGTTGCGACGGTGAACAGCACGGTGACGGCAATTGCGATCATTGTCTTGTTTGCCTTTATCCTTGCCTCGCGGCGTGAACAACCTGTGGATGGCTTGTGGAAAACACCGATGTGCGGTATTTGTTCCTGCGACCTTCGATTGGGGCAATGTTCCTTGTTTGTTCTCATGTGTCAAGCGCCAAATGCGCGCGGCATGCATTTTGCCTTTCGCTTCGGGCTGGATTCTTTCGGAAAATGGGGCTAAGGGGCCCGCGCTTTCGCGCGAAATGGGCCGTTTTTCGGCGCTTTTCGGGCAAGGGCAAATCCACATGGAAGGCGCACATACCGGTGCCGCAGCGGTAGATATCCGCACGGTTCCAGCCTTCCAGAGGTACAACCGGAAAGGAAATGACTATGGCGGCTCCTACCGTCACCATGCAGCAATTGATCGAGGCCGGCGCACACTTCGGCCACCAGACCCACCGCTGGAACCCGCGGATGAAGCCGTACATCTTCGGCGCCCGCAACGGTGTTCACATCATCGACCTGTCGCAGACCGTGCCGCTTTTCGCGCGCGCTCTCGAATTCGTGTCGGCCACGGTCCAGGCGGGCGGCAAGGTGCTGTTCGTCGGCACCAAGCGCCAGGCGCAGGAACCGATCGCCCAGGCGGCCCGTTCGTGCGGCCAGCACTTCGTCAACCACCGCTGGCTGGGCGGCATGCTCACCAACTGGAAGACGATTTCGCAGTCGATCAAGCGCCTCAAGAGCCTTGAAGAGCGTCTTTCGGGCGACACTGCCGGCCTGACCAAGAAGGAAGTCCTTCAGATGACCCGCGAGCGGGATAAGCTGGAACTTTCGCTCGGCGGCATCCGCGACATGGGCGGCATTCCGGACGTAATGTTCGTGATCGACGCCAACAAGGAAGAGCTGGCGATCAAGGAAGCCAACGTGCTGGGTATCCCGGTCGTCGCGATCCTCGACTCCAACGTCGATCCGTCGGGCATCGCTTTCCCGGTCCCGGGCAACGACGACGCCAGCCGCGCCGTTCGCCTCTACTGCGACGCGGTGGCCCAGGCGGCCCAGAAGGGCGGCCAGGCCGCGGTCGTCGATTCGGGTGCGGACTTCGGCGAAATGGCCGAGCCCCCGGTCGAGGAAGCCGCTTCGGCCGAAGCGTAATCGAACTGGCATAATTGCCGGATAACGCGCCGGGCCGTCCCCACGGCCTGGCGCCGCAAAATCTACACGAGGTATTATCATGGCTGCTTACACTGCCGCTGACGTCAAGAATCTGCGCGAGCGCACCGGCGCCGGCATGATGGACTGCAAGAAGGCGCTGGAAGAAACCAACGGCGATCTCGAAGCTGCGGTCGACGCACTGCGCGCCAAGGGCCTTGCCGCCGCCGCCAAGAAGTCCAGCCGCACGGCCGCCGAAGGTCTGGTCGGCGTGGCTGTCGAAGGCACCAAGGGCGTGGCCGTCGAAGTGAACTCGGAAACTGACTTCGTCGCCAAGAACGACCAGTTCCAGGATTTCGTCCGCAAGACCACACAGGTCGCGCTGGGCCAGTCCTCGGACGACATCGAAGCGCTCAAGGACGCTGCCTATCCCGATGGCGGTACCGTGGCCGACAAGCTGACCAACAACGTCGCCACCATTGGTGAAAACCAGCAGGTCCGCCGGATGAAGACCGTTTCGGTCAGCCAGGGCGTGATCGTGCCTTACATGCACAATGCGGCGGCCGATAACCTCGGCAAGATCGGCGTGCTGGTGGCGCTGGAAAGCGAAGCCGGTGCCGACGTCCTCGAACCGCTGGGCAAGCAGCTGGCGATGCACATTGCCGCCGCTTTCCCGCAGGCGCTGGATGCCGAAAGCCTCGATCCGTCCGTGATCGAGCGTGAACGCGCGATCGCCAGGGAAAAGGCCGCCGAAAGCGGCAAGCCCGAAAACGTCCAGGAAAAGATGGTCGAAGGCGCCGTGGCCAAGTTCGCCAAGGAAAACGCGCTTCTCAGCCAGCTCTTCGTGATGGACAACAAGACCCCGGTCGCCCAGGTGGTCGAGCAGGCCGGCAAGGCCGCCGGCGCCAAGATCGTGCTCAAGGACTATGTCCGCTTCCAGCTCGGTGAAGGCATCGAGAAGGAAGAAAGCGACTTCGCCGCCGAAGTGGCTGCCGCCGTCGCCGGCTGATTTTCGGCCTCAGACAAACGGATTTCCCCGCACGGCTCGCGTCGTGCGGGGATTTTTGTGCCCGGAAACCGCGCCCCGCGCCCCTTGGCACCGCCATCCGGCGCTCTATAAGGGCGGCGCCTATTCGCCCGGAGTGAGATTCCCGCCCCATGCCCATCCCGACCTATAAACGCGTCCTGCTCAAACTTTCGGGCGAGGTGCTGATGGGCAATCAGCAGTTCGGGATCGATCCGGGCTTCGTTGCCGAACTGGCGAAGGAAGTGAAGGCGGCCAAGGATACCGGGCTGGAAATCTGCCTCGTGATCGGGGGCGGCAATATCTTTCGCGGCATGGCCGGGGCGGCGCAGGGGATGGACCGGGCGCAGGCCGATTACATGGGCATGCTGGCGACAGTGATGAACGCGCTCGCCATGCAGAGCGCGCTCGAACAGCTGGGCGTGCATACCCGCGTGCAGTCGGCGATCCAGATGGATGCGGTGTGCGAACCGGTGATCCGCCGCCGGGCCGAACGGCACCTGGAGAAGGGCCGGGTGGTGATCTTTGCCGCCGGTGTCGGCAGCCCCTATTTCACGACCGATAGCGGCGCCGCGCTGCGTGCCGCCGAAATGAAATGCGATGCCCTGCTCAAGGGAACCAGCGTGGATGGGATCTACGATTCCGACCCCAAGAAGAACCCCCAGGCAAAGCGTTATGAAACAGCCAGTTATGACAAGGTTCTGGCTGACAACCTCAAGGTGATGGACGCCTCCGCCGTGGCCTTGTGCCGCGACAACGCAATCCCGATCGTGGTTTTTTCGATCCGCGAGAAGGGCAATCTGGCCCGCGTGCTGGCTGGCCAGGGCGTCCAGACGATAGTGCAGAAGGAAGCCTGATCCATGGCAAAGTACGACAAGGCCGATATCGAACGCCGCATGGGCGGCGCGGTGGACTCGCTCAAGCACGACCTCGGCGGTCTGCGCACGGGCCGTGCCAACACCAGCCTGCTCGATCCGATCCAGGTCGAAGTCTACGGCGCGATGATGCCGCTCAACCAGGTGGCGACCGTCTCGGCGCCCGAGCCGCGCATGCTCAGCGTGCAGGTGTGGGACAGGTCGAACATGACCCCGGTCGAGAAGGCGATCCGCTCGGCGGGGCTGGGCCTCAACCCGATGATCGATGGGCAGAACATCCGCCTGCCGATCCCGGACCTGACCGAGGAACGGCGCAAGGAACTGGCCAAGCTGGCGGGCCAATACGCCGAAAAGGCCCGTATCGCGATACGCAACGTCCGCCGCGATGGCATGGAATCGCTCAAGGACGACGAAAAGAAGAAGGAAATCAGCGAGGACGAGCGCAAGCGCGCCGAAGACGAAGTCCAGAAGCTGACCGACCAGTATGTGAAGCAGGCTGACGAAGCAGCCGCGCACAAGGAAAAGGAAATTCTCGGCCAGTGAACGGAGGGCAGCCCCCGCTGGTTCCGCTGGATGGGCGTGGGGACATGGCCGTTACAGGCGGTGCCCCGGCCACGGCTGGACGGCAGGGCCATGGCGCACGCCATGTCGCCATCATCATGGACGGCAATGGACGCTGGGCGAAAAAACGCCATCTTCCGCGCGCCATGGGGCATCAGAAAGGTGCTGAGGCGGTCCGGAGGCTGGTTCGCGCACTGCCTGCCAGCGGGCTGGAGGCGCTGACCCTGTACGCCTTCTCCTCCGAAAACTGGAAGCGGCCGGAAGAGGAAGTGAGCGACCTGATGGCCCTGATGCGGCGCTTCCTCAAGAGCGATCTGCCGGACCTTGTCGTCAATGGTTTGCGTCTCAAGATCATC
>JAQVEQ010000123.1 GCA_028697875.1 Novosphingobium sp.
ACGACGCTCTTCCGATCTCATCGGCCGCGGCAATGAATGGAAGTCCTCCGCCGAGCGCCGCCGCACCCAGCGCCTGATCGACGAGGCGCTCGCTCTCATGGACGGGGGATACCGCGCCTTGCTGCGAGGCTGATCCCGCCGGTGCGACAAAAATGCATGGGCTAAAATAGCCGCTCCATCCCGACGCCTGTGCTCCGCCACTTTCCTCCAGTCCGGTCGATCGCCGCCGTGCGTGATCCCGGCTTCGATGGAGGAACATCATGGAGCAAGCAGCACCGCGCTCGCCGCAATTTCTGAAGACACCCGATGCCGCCGCGCGGCTCGGTCTTTCCCCGCGCACCCTCGAAAAGCATCGCTGCTATGGGACCGGCCCCAATTTCCACAAGCTTGGCGGCCGCGTCGTCTATTCGATAGAGGCGCTCGACGCCTGGGCGGAACTTGGCCGGCGGCGTTCGACTTCCGATCCGGGCACAGGCGTCTGCCTTCCCGCCAAGCGGTTCGACGTGCAACCGGAACGCTGAGGCCGTGCCACGCCGCCCATCATCTCCTGCCGTGACACGGATCGAGCGCACGCAGCTCGAGCTGTTCCGCTCGGTGCCAGCCAATCCCGCACCGCGCGATGCACAGGATCTCATGTCCTGGCCCTTCTTCAGCCTCGCCAAATCGCGGCGCGTCGCACCGATCGATTTCCGCATGGGCGAGACCTGGATCTCGGTCGAAGCCGTGCCCGAACATGGCATGGCGACCATCTGGGACGCCGACATATTGATCTGGGCGGCGAGCCAGCTCGTCGAGGCGCGCGATGCCGGACAACCGACCTCGCGGCTCATGGCGACGACTCCGCACGAGATACTGACCTATATCCGGCGCGGGACGGGCCGCGACAATTATGATCGCCTCAAGGCCGCGCTGGACCGGCTGCAATCGACGACCGTCGCCACATCGATCCGCCAGCAGCATCAACGCCACCGACATCGTTTCTCGTGGATCAACGAGTGGCAGGAGCGGCTCGACGCGCAAGGGCGGCCGCTCGGGATTGAGCTGATCCTGCCCGACTGGTTCTATGCGGGCGTGCTCGATCGCGCGTTGGTGCTCACGATCGACCGGGCCTATTTCGATCTGACCGGCGGCCTTGAACGCTGGCTCTACCGCATCGTGCGCAAGCATGGCGGCCGCCAGGTGGCCGGCTGGAGCTTCGACTTCGAGCATCTGCACATGAAGTCGGGCGCGCTTTCGCCGCTCAAGCGCTTCGCATTCGAGCTGCGCGCGATCGTACAGCGCCAGCCGCTTCCCGGCTACACGCTCAGGATCGAACATGCCCTGGGCAAGGAGCGTCTCAATTTCGCGCCCGTCCCGGTCGATCCGCTCGAAGCCGCCATGCGCCGGTTCAAGCTCCCGGTCTGTGGATAAGGTCCGTGCGAGTCGTCCTATCAGGAACCGCCGGAGTCGTCCTTTCGGGAACCGCGGGGTCGTCCTATCAGGAACCGGTGCGCTGCGGAGACCCGCAGAAATCCGCGGGAAATCGGCACCCCTCTAACCATCCTAATAGAGAAGAATATTTCATATTCTTCCTAACCCGGTGCGGGGCTGTGGATTTCGCGCCGGGCGCGCCGACGCCCGCATTGCCGCCACGCTGCGGCTCGGCGGCGGGCTGGCCGCACTTCGTTTCCTTTCCCGGAGATATTCCATGAACCACCCGCTTACCCGTGGGCGCGTCCGTTCGCGCGCTGCGCCGCTACTTCGCGATGGCTGCACCGAAATCGAACTGATCTGGATCGAGAAGCGGCTCGAGCATTGGATCCGTTTCGGTCGGATCGCGTCGGAGCGCATCGTCAGCCGCAAGACGCGCATCGTGACCTTCCGGCCAGATGCTGTCGTTGCGTTCGTGCGCTGGTCGGCAAACGACTTCGGCACCGTCCATTCGCGCGTCGACATCTTGCGCGCGGTTCGTCCCGGCGAAGCCTACACCACTGCGCCCTTCGTGCGGCCCGGCGGTGAACTGCTCCTTTCGATCCAGGGCTGGCCGAAAGTTCAGAAGGTGCTCGAGGGCATCGACAGGATCGAGGCCGAAGACCTCGATCCATGCGACATTGCGCCCGACCATTGGCGGCATGTCCATAACCGGCTGAGCGCAGGCGAACCGGCGCGCTCCTATACGGCGGAGCGCCATAAAGCATGGCTCAAGCGCAAGGCGCTCGGTCAATGAGCCGCCGTCCGCTCTCCCGCTTCGTGCCGCATATCGCCGGCGCCGTAATTGGGTTCACGCTGGTCGCGGTAATTCTACCGCTGCCCAAGCTCATGCTCTGGAACGCCAGCGCCAGTGCGCCGGTCGGCCTTTATCGCATCAATCCGCTTGCCCGGCCTGCGGTCGGTGACATGGTCGCCGTCTCGCCGCCGCCTGCGCTTGCCCGGTTCATGGCCGAGCGCCATTATCTCCCTGTCGGCGTGCCGCTGCTCAAGCATGTCGCCGCGCGTCCGGGCGCCCTGATCTGCCGCCGCGATGCGACGGTGACGATCGACGGGCGCACCGCCGCGGTCGCGCGCGCGTCCGACAGCCGTGACCGACCGTTGCCGGTCTGGCGCGGCTGCCGCGTGCTCAGGACCGACGAACTGTTCCTGCTGAACGCCGCGCCTGACAGCCTCGACGGCCGCTATTTCGGACCGATCCGCGCCTCCGGCCTGATCGGCCGTGCGACGCCAATCCTTACCCGCGACACGCCTGACACGCCGCTGCGCTGGCGTCTCATCCACGCGGACGACGCACTTTCCACCAGCAATGAAGGAGGAGTTTCATGCAGATAGGTTGCTTCACCCAGGACGGTGACCGGTTCGTCGGTCGCCTGCGCACGCTCACGCTCGATGTCGCGCTGCGGCTCGTGCCGACCGGCTTCACCGGCCACGACCGCGCGCCGGACTGGCGCGTCCATCTCGCCGACAATGGCGCGTCCGAAACCATCGGTCCCGAGGTCGGATCGGGCTGGAATCATGACGGCAAGGCCGGCAGCTTCGTCACGGTCCAGCTCGATTGCCCGGGCTTCGCCCGCCCGATCCGCGCCAATCTGTTGCGCTCCAATCGCGGCGATGAGGGGCATGTCCTGCTCTGGTCGCCGCGCCTGCGGCGTCCGAAAGCGGAATGAGCCATGCGCGTCCGCTTCGCGTCGCGCTGCCGCTCCTGCGCCGTTCGCCTCGCTGGCGCATCGGCCCTGACCGGCACACTCGCCTCCCTCTTTCCGGCCACGGCTGCACCGGCCACCGCGCCTGCCGCTGCCGCGACGGCGCATCCCTATGCCGCTTATGTGACCGAGGCGGCACAGCGCTTCGGCATTCCCGAGGCATGGATCTGGGCGGTGATGCGCACCGAGAGCAACGGCGATCCGGTGGCGATCTCCCGCGCTGGCGCCATGGGCCTCATGCAGATCATGCCCGGCACCTGGGGCCAGCTCACTGCACGCTATGGGCTCGGCGACAACCCCTGGGACGTGCGCGCCAACATTCACGCTGGCGCGGCTTACCTGCGCGAGATGGTCGATCGGTATCGCGACCTCTCCACCGCGCTTGCCGCCTATAATGCGGGGCCAGGCCGCGTTGACGACTGGCGCCAGCGCGGCCGCCCGCTGCCTGCCGAAACGATCGCTTATGTCGCGAAGCTCGCGCCAACCCTCGGCACCTCCGGCATTGCTTCGCCCGCCGTCGTGCCTGCAGTTCCACGCGCGGCGGCTGCGCCATCCTGGCGCGACGCGGGGCTGTTCGTGCTGCGCGGCGACGGCGCGTTGGGCGGCAGCGAAACCGCGACCGATCCCGGACCCGTCGCGCAGCCGGACGACATCGCGTCTGCGCCTGTCCCGTCGCCTTCCGGCCTCCCGCCGCGGCCTTCATCGCCCGGATTGCACGGCCTCTTCGTCTCGCTTTCCGGCCGGAGCGAACAATGAGCGGTCATGGCGTTCGCTGGTGGTGTCAGGCGTGGAATCTGCTGCGTCGGAAAAGAAGGCAATGCACTGGAATCGAAAGGGAAAGTCGATGGCGAGATAAAAAGGACGCCACCTGTGGGGCGTCATGTGGTTGTAAGTCGGGGAGATTTTCAGGTGGCACCATAATCGGCTGGGTGGCACGATTTTCCGATTATGTCGTGATTTCAAAAGGTCGGCGGGTGTCAGCGCCAATTTCGGGGCTGACATGACGGTTGGCGACGATGAATTTCGGGTTCGGCCGGGAAGGAGCCGCGATGCTGGCAAGGGCTCGGGGCGCAAGATCCAGAGCCTCGCGGCACAGGTTCGTCAGGCAGCGGCCAAGGCGGGATACAGCCGCCGGGGGCCGTCACGCGGCAAGGGCACGGGGCGCCATGGCCGGGGTCGCATTGCGCGTCTGCGCACCCGCGCTCCGGCCAATGCCCGGCGCGTCGTCATCAAGGCACGCGTGGTCAGGCACAAGGGATCGAAGTTCCGCGCGGCGCCGCTGGCCCGGCATATCGCCTACCTCAAGCGCGATGGCGTGACGCGCGACGGGCGCGATGCCAGCCTGTTCGATGCCCGCTCCGATCAGGCGGACGGCGATGCGTTTGCCGAACGCTGCGAGGACGATCGCCATCATTTCCGCTTCATCGTCTCGCCCGAGGATGCCGGGCAGATGGCCGACGTTAAGGCGTTCACCCGCGAACTGATGGACGACATGGCGGCCGATCTCGGCACCCGGCTCGACTGGGTCGCCGTCGATCATTGGAACACCGGCAATCCCCATATCCATGTCCTCGTGCGAGGTATCGACGAGACTGGTGCCGATCTCGTCATCGACCGCGACTATATCCGTGAAGGCATGCGCGCCCGCGCGGAAGAGCGCGTCACCATGGAGCTCGGACCGCGCACCGAACAGGAGATCCGCGCCGCGCTGGAGCGGGAAGTTGATGCCGATCGCTGGACGAGCCTCGATCGCCGCCTGCAGCGCGTGGCTGATGAGATGACCGGCATGGTCGATTTGCGTCCGGGCGGCGGTGATGATCCCGAAATGCGCCACCTGCTGATCGGCCGTGCCGGCAAGCTCGAACGGCTGGGCCTTGCCTACGGGCAAGGACCGGCGGTCTGGTCGCTGAGGCCCGGCGCGGAAAAGACGCTGCGCGACCTCTCCATCCGCACCGACATCATCAAGACCATGCACCGGGCGATGAGCGATGGCGGCCGCGTGCCCGATCCTGGCAGCTTCGCGCTCCATGGTGAAGCTCCGGCCGATCCCATCATCGGCCGCCTGGTCGGGCGCGGTCTGCACGACGAACTGGCGGGCACGGCCTATGCGGTAATCGACGGTGCCGACGGCCGAACCCATCATCTGCGCTTCGACGATGTGGAGATGACCGGCGACGCCAGACCCGGGGCGATTGTCGAGACGCGGAGCTGGCAGGACGCCAGGGGCAATACACGCCTGTCGCTGGCGACCCGCTCCGACCTGACCCTGGCCGAGCAGGTGAACGCCCCCGGCGCCACCTGGCTCGACCGCCAGCTCATCGCCCGCGAACCGGTAGCAGCCAGCGCCGGGTTCGGACTCGAGATCCGCGAGGCGATGGAAGCGCGCTCCCTCCATCTCGAAGGCGCCGGCCTCGCGCAGCGGCGTGGGGCTGGCTTCCTGTTCGCGCGCGACCTGATCGCGACCCTCAAGGGCAATGAGGTCGATCAGGTGATCGACGCCATCGCCCGGCGCACGGGCCTTCCGCATCGGCCATCGGCCGCCGGCGACTATGTGAGCGGCGTCTATCGCGAGCGGGTGACGCTCGCCTCGGGCCGGTTCGCGATGATCGACGATGGCCTTGGTTTCCAGCTCGTGCCCTGGCGGCCGGTACTCGACCAGCATCTGGGCAAGCACATCAGCGGCACGATGACGGCCGGTGGCGGCGTCGACTGGTCGCTCGGCCGCGGGCGGGGGCTTGGCCTGTGATCCCCGATATCTTCATCAGCAGGAGCTTCATCCCATGAACGCAACCCGTATCCTCTGGGGCCAGGTCATCGCCGTCTTCGGCGTGACGCTGACCGGTATCTGGGCGGCAACCCAATGGACCGCGCACGCACTCGCCTATCAGCCCGAACTGGGCGAGCCCTGGTTCTCGCTGGGGTCATGGCCGATCTATCCGCCGCCGGCCTTCTTCTGGTGGTGGTTCGCGTTCGACGCCTATGCGCCCAAAGTCTTCGAAACCGGCGCGCTGATCGCCGTGTCGGGCGCGATGGCCGGGATCGTGATCGCGGTCGCCATGTCGGTCTGGCGCGCAAAGGAAGCGAAGAAGGCCGAAACCTATGGTTCGGCGCGCTGGGCCAGCGAGCGCGAAGTCAAAAAAGTGAAGATGCTCGGCGACGATGGTGTCGTTCTTGGCCACTTCGCGGAGCGCTATCTGCGCCACGATGGTCCCGAACATGTGCTGTGTTTCGCGCCGACCCGTTCGGGCAAGGGCGTCGGCCTCGTCATACCGTCGCTCCTCACCTGGCCGGGAAGCTGCATCGTCCACGACATCAAGGGCGAGAACTGGCAGCTCACGTCTGGCTTCCGCGCACGTCACGGCCGTGTCCTGCTGTTCGATCCCACCAATCCGGCAAGCGCCGCCTATAATCCTTTGCTCGAGGTCCGGAAGGGCGAGTGGGAAGTGCGCGACGTTCAGAATGTCGCCGACGTGCTGGTCGATCCCGAAGGCAGCCTCGAGAAGCGCAACCACTGGGAAAAGACCAGCCACGCGCTGCTGGTCGGCGCGATCCTCCATGTCCTCTATGCCGAAAAGGACAAAACGCTCGCCGGCGTCGCCGCCTTCCTCTCCGATCCGCGCCGCCCGATCGAGACCACGCTGCGGGCGATGATGACCACCCCACATCTGGGCGAGACCGGGGTCCATCCCGTCGTCGCCAGTGCGGCGCGCGAACTGCTCAACAAGTCGGAGAATGAACGCTCGGGCGTGCTCTCGACCGCCATGTCGTTCCTCGGCCTCTATCGCGATCCGATCGTGGCGACCGTGACGCGGGCCTGCGACTGGCGCATCGCCGATCTGGTCGATGGGGCCGTGCCCACCTCGCTCTATCTCGTCGTGCCGCCCTCCGACATCAGCCGAACCAAGCCGCTCATTCGCCTGATCCTCAACCAGGTCGGCCGGCGCCTGACCGAGGAACTCAACCCCAAAGGCTGTCCGCACCGGCTGCTGCTGATGCTCGACGAGTTTCCGGCGCTCGGGCGGCTCGATTTCTTCGAGAGCGCGCTCGCCTTCATGGCGGGCTATGGGATCAAGGCGTTCCTCATCGCCCAGAGCCTCAACCAGATCGAGAAGGCCTATGGGCAGAACAATGCCATCCTCGACAATTGTCATGTCCGCGTCGCCTTCGCGACCAATGACGAGCGCACGGCCAAGCGCATCTCCGACGCGCTCGGCACCGCCACGGAAATGCGGGCGATGAAGAACTATGCTGGGCACCGGCTTTCGCCCTGGCTCGGGCATTTGATGGTCTCGCGAACCGAGACGGCGCGGCCGCTACTCACACCCGGCGAGATCATACAGCTGTCCCCGGAGGAGGAGATTGTCATGGTGGGGGGCGTACCGCCAATCCGGGCTATGAAGGCACGCTACTTCACCGATCCGCGCTTTACCGTGCGATTGCTGCCGCCACCGACACCCAAACCACTCGATCCGAAACGACGGCCGAAGGATGACTGGTCCACTCTCATACCGGTGAATGCGCCAGCAGCCCCATCCTCCAATCTGCCCGCGGCTGAAGACGGGGCCGGGAAAGCGGAATCCGATGATGCGGAGCCGCAGGGCACCCGGGAAGGCGATCACGCCGACGCAGCCAATGCTGGCATCCGCCGCGAGCCCGATCTTGGCGAGCATGAGGAAATCGTTCCTCCCGCGAAGGAAATGTCCAGGGAAGAAACGCCCGATGAGGACAATCAGGATGAGGATGCCACCCGGGCGAAACGCGAGACGGAGCGGACCATGCGCCGCAATGCCCGTAATGCGTCGCTCGACCCGGATGACGGGATCGTGCTGTGAGCGGAGGCCACGTCAAGCGCAGCATCCGGCTGCGGGCTGATCTCGTGCGCCGTCTCGCCGATCACGCCGCCGCGCGGAACACCAGCCAGGCCGCGATCATCGAGGCTGCGCTGGAGTCCTTCCTGTCGCCCGATGCCGCCGAGCGACTTGAAGCAGCACTTGCCCGCCGGCTCGACCGGTTGACCCGTGATCTTGGCCGCCTTGAGTGGCATGTCGAACTGTCGAACGAGACTCTCGCGCTGTTTGTACGGAATTGGCTCAATGCGACGCCATCGCTCCCGGATGGAGCGACGCAGGCCGCGAGGGCGCAGGGCCGCGAGCGATGGGAGCGGTTTGTAGACATGCTGAACCGGCGCATGGAGCTGGGGCCGCGGTTCAGGAACGAGATTGCGGAAGATGTAACGAGATCGACTCGGTCGGATCAGGACTCGGGCAGCACCAGTGAATAGCTGGTGCTGCGCCCACCGGCCGGCTCCTTCTCAAGGATGCCGCGCCGGAGCAAATCATTGATGTCGCGCAAGGCGGTATCGGACGATGCCTCGGTGCAGACGACGATCTAAGATGGTAGAGGAGTGAAGGACAATGGACGCGAACAAGGCCCGGCTCTACGAGAATATCGAGGGTGGGCTCAGTCTGGCCGGAACGCTGATCGACCGCTGCGAAGCG
>JAQVEQ010000002.1 GCA_028697875.1 Novosphingobium sp.
GCTGGATGGCGGCGATGTCGACATCGAAGGCGACGGCTCGACGGTCGATGCGCTTGCTGGGATCGCCGGCTATGCCAATGCGGGCGGCAACGTCTGGATCGACAGCGGCACGGTCAGCGCCACTGGCGGCGGCATGCTGAGCATCGGCGTGCTGGGCGTGGCGCAGGGCGGCGGTAGCGTCGACATCGACACGCACGGCGACACCACGGCCGAAGGACTGATCGGTGTCGGCGGCTTTGCCGATACCGGCGGCGACGTCACGATCGACCTGCTCGGCAACACGGTAACCGCGCAGAACGGGCTCGGTGTCGGCGGCATCGCGCTGGATGGCGGCGATGTCGACATCGAAGGCGATGGCTCGACAGTCGATGCAGCGGCCGGCATCGTTGGCGTTTCGACCGGCGGGAACGTCTGGATCGACAGCGGCACGGTAAATGCGGATGGCGCGGGCCTGCTGAGTGTCGGCGTGGTCGGCGCGGCGCTGGCTGGCGATGTCGATATCGATACGCACGGCGACACGACGGCCGAAGGGCTGTTTGGTGTGGCGGGCTTCGCCTCGGGCGATGTCACGATCGACCTGCTCGGCAACACGGTGAACGCCGTCAATGGCGCGGGCGTGACGGCGATTGCCGGCAATGATGTCGATATCGAAGGCACTGGCTCGGTCGTCAACGCGGCGGTGGGCATTGTCGGCATGTCCTTCGGCGGTGACGTCTGGATCGACAGCGGCACGGTCAACGCGACGGGTGCCGGTCCGCTGAGCACTGGCGTGGTCGGTACGGCGCTGGCTGGCGATGTCACGATCATTACGCATGGCGACACGACGGCCGATGGCATATTCGGCGTGGGCGGCTTTGCCTCGGACGATGTCACGATCGACCTGCTCGGTAATACGGTGAACGCCGCCAACGGCGTGGGCGTCCTGGCTGTTGCCGGTGGCGATGTCTACGTCGATGCAATCGATAGCACGATCAATTCCTATGACACCGGCATCTTTGCCACCGGCACGAATGTGACGGTCGATTCCGGCACGATCGTTTCCACTGACGCTTCCGGCGTGATTGCTACGGCATTGGGTGGCGATGCCACGATCACCACTTACGGCAAGATCACTGCCGATAACGGTCTTTTCGGCGCTTCGGCCACTTCCTTCGGCGGCAATGCCACGGTTACGGTGAATGCAGCGATCGATCCGCCGGTAACAGGCGCTTCGGCGGTTACTTTCGGTCCGGGCGATGCCACCGTGATCAACAATTCCGACATCGAAGCCGACTTCATCGGCATCAATGTCGCGAATGTCGGGGATGGCGATGTAATCGCCACGAACAACGGCACTGTCGGCGCCGGGGTCAATCCCTCGCCGGTGTTCGGCATCTACGCGTCGAATTTCGGTCCGGGCGCCACGACGATCACCAACAGCACCGGTGCCCAGGTGATCGCGACGGGTTCGGCCATTTTCGCCTCGGCGGTCGATCCGGATCCTGTCGGTCAGGACGATATCGTCATCTACAACGACGGTCTGCTGCAGGGCGAGGGCGATATCTTCGCGACTGTGGGTACGTTCAGCGACGGCTCGCTGGCGCTGCACAACGACGTGAACGGTGTCATCACCAACAGCCAGGCCGATCCGGCGGCGGGGACCATTCTCTGGTCCTATGCCGAGGGTACGATCGGGATCGTGAACGACGGTTCGATGACCGGCAATGTCAACCTGACGGCGCTGGGTACCGATATCAACGGCGCCAGCATCCTGTTCGACAATAACGCCGGGGCCGACTGGAACTTCGGCGGTGAGAACTACCTGTACGGTGAAGGCGATATCCTGCTCGGCAATGCAGGGACCATCAATGCTCTCACGGCATCGCTGACGACGTTCGAAACGGCGAACGGCGATGTGGCGATCGACAATTCGGGCGAATTCAATTCGACCGGCGATCACACCTTGGCATTCGTCCATGCGAACGGCACCAGCACGTTCGACAACACCGGTGCGGTCAATGTCGTCGGCACGCTGACCTTCAGCGGTCTCGACAACTTCAACAACAGCAATCTCCTCAACGCTACCGATGGCGATCCGCTGGAAGTCGTGAGCACGACCGGCAACTTCAACGCGATCGGCGCCGACAGCGTATTCGCCATCGACGCCGAACTGCAGGCCAATGGCGCGGCAGATACGCTGGTGGTCGATGGGGACGTCACGGGTGTGACGAACCTCGCGATCAACGACCTCACGGCGGCGCTTCCCGGCCAATACGTGACTGCGGATCAGGGCATCGTCTTCGCCTATGTCGGCGGGACGACCAGCTCGGCCACTCCGAATTTCACGACCAACGGCGGTATCGACAAGGGTCTGTTCCGTTACGACGCCTATCTTCGCGATACGCCGCAGAACGTGGACGGATACGAGGAATGGGTCCTGGCCAGCACGCCCGATCGTGAAGCGTTCGAGTTCCCGATCGCGGCCTATGCGGCGCAGAACCTCTGGCATGTTTCGACGGGGACCTGGCTCGACCGCACGGCGGACTTGCGTTCGGCATTCACGGATACCGGCTCCGGTTCCACGGGCAACGTGACGCCGGGCGTGTGGACCCGGGTCTTCGGCGGCGAAACCAAGCGCAGGTTCGGCAACACGGTCGGTGCGCCTGCGGGCCTGTCCGGTGGCGGTACCTACAGCTATGCCGACAAGTTCGATCAGGACATCCTGGGTTTCATGGCCGGCATCGACTTCGGTTCGGAAAGCAAGTCGGCTTCGGGCAATAACCGGGCCTGGCTGTTCGGGGTCATGGGTGGCTACACCGACTCCGACGTGGACTTCCGCAATTCGAATACCCGCATGGACCTGAGCCAGGTATCGGTCGGGGCCTACGTCACCCGGCTGGATGGCCCGTTCTTCGCCGATCTGGCCGTCAAGGTCGATTTCGGCAAGTTGAAGTACCGCTTCGACGACGGGAACTTCATCGACAACTCGAAGAGCGATTACACGTCCGTCGGTGTCATTCTGGACACCGGCTATCGCCTGGCGCTTGGCACCAATGTCTTCTTCGAACCGAAGGCGACCCTGGCCTATGTGAACACGGACTTCGATCAGTTCTCGCTGCTGGGGACGGGCATCGACTACAAGAACGGCGAAAGCCTTCTCGGTCGCTTGGGCGCGCGTCTTGGTGCCTCGCTTCCTAGCGGGAGCGGCGTGATCGAGCCGTATGTCGAAGGAAGCGTCTGGAACGAGTTCGAGGGCAAGTATCAGACGTCCTTGATCAGCGCGGGGAATTCCCTGCCGATCGGTTATAATGTCGACGATACCTTCGGCGAAGCTGCGGCCGGCATCAGCTATGCCAGCCACACTTCGGGCTGGAGCGTCTTTGCCCGTGGCAGTGTCCAGTTCGGCAAGGACGACTATCGCAGCTATATCGGCAATGTCGGCCTGCGGTATCAGTGGGGCGCGGAAGAAACTCCGCCTCCGCCGCCGCCGCCGCCGCCCCCGCCTCCGCCGCCCCCTCCGCCGCCGCCCCCGCCGGTGGTGTGCAACAAGGGACCGTACATCGTGTTCTTCGATTGGGATAAATCCGACATTACGCCGGAAGCCGCCACGGTTCTGGACAGTGCGGTGACCGCTTACGGCAGCTGCGATGTGGTTCCGATCATGCTGGCTGGCTACGCCGACCGATCGGGCTCCGATGCCTACAACGTGGCGTTGTCCGCCCGCCGGAACGACTCGGTGCGTGGCTATCTGACCTCGAAGGGGATCCCGGACGACCGGATTTCCAGCGAGGCCTTCGGTGAAACGAACCCGCGCGTTCCGACTGCGGACGGTGTACGTGAACTACAGAACCGCCGGGTGGAAATCACCTACGCTTCCGGTTCCTGATTGCAGGTGCGGTGGGGATGAGAGGGAAGTCTCTCATCCCCACCTGCATTTTGGGGCGGGCCTCGCTTGTGGCTGCCCGGGCAGGCATCTAAGCTACCGGTCGTGAGCGACCTGCCGATCCCTTCAACCCATGCATTCCCGCCTGGCGTAAGCGCACTGGCCGATCTGCTGTTCAGCGGCGTCAAGGAACGGCCGATGTGGTCCGGCTTCTTGATGGCCTTGTCGCACAGGCTTCATGCAGGGCCATCGGGTTTCATCCTCGAAAGGGGAGAAGGGCCAGCGCGGGAAACGGCAGTGCTTGCCGCCGACCCGGCCTGTGCGGAGCAGCTGACGGCTCTGCCAGCATTCGGCGGCTTGCGAACCATGCCGTTCGACACGCCTCGGGCGTTGACCGATGTACCGGGCGGCGCCCCCGTGACCTGGCATGTCTTGCGCATCCATCTGGATTCTTCCCATTCGGCATGGCTGGCTGTCGCGGGGACGGAACGGATCGCACCGGACTGGGAGGCGGTCTTCTCCTCGCTTCTCGCGCTGCTGCAACGCATTGTCCCCCTGTTTCTGGTGATCGGGGATGGCGAACGCCGGCTGCGGGTGATGGAACATGTCCTGGAGACGAGCGGCGTCGGCATCGTGGTGGTCGATCCTGCCGGGCACATCCTCATGGCGAATGCGGTCGCCCACGGCATCGTGGCGGAAAACGACGTGATCGCCATGCGCGACGGGGCACTGCGTGCAGGCCGTCCAAACGATAACCGGCGCTTGCAAGACTCGATCCGCGATATGGCCGAGCAGCAGTCGGCCAATGCCGATGCTTCCTGCTACACTTCGGTCGCGTTGGAGCGGGACGATCAGGCCCATCCGCTGACGTTGATCGTCCGGCCCGGTCCATCCTATGCCCCGGTCACCGCCCCCTTGCGGCGGACGGCGGTCGTGATCCTGCGCGATCCAGCACGGCGAGGCGCGCTTTCCGCGCCGGATCTCGAACAGTTCTTCGCTCTCAGCCGGGCCGAAGCCCGGCTTGCCGGGCTGCTGGCGGATGGCCTAAGCCTTGAGGATGCGGCAGCAACCCTGGGCGTCTCGCGCAACACCGCCCGCTCGCAACTGCAGGCAATTTTCGCGAAGACGGGCACCAATCGTCAGGGCGACCTTGTCCGCCTGCTGCTCAGTTCCGCCGCCTCGTTGACCTACAACCCGGTGAGTGCAGCCTAGGTCCGGATCAACCGGCCGGGCAGCGCGCCGGTAGGGTCGCCAGCCCGGCAAACCACTTCGCCACGCACCAGTGTCGCCACGTATCCTTCGGACCGTTGCACCAGTCTGCGCCCGCCTGCCGGCAGGTCATAGCAGACCTTGGGCTCGTGAAGCTTCAGGCCCTCGAAATCGATGACGTTGAGGTCCGCTCGCAAGCCTGGAGCGACCAATCCGCGATCGTTGAGGCCCGCGAGATTCGCCGTCGCCTGAGTCATGCGATGGACGATGTCTTCCAGGGGTTTGCGTCCGCTGGCGCGATCGCGTGCCCAGTGCATCAGGGCAAAGGTCGAGTAACTGGCGTCGCAGATCGTGCCGACGTGAGCGCCGCCATCCCCCAGGCCAAGCACCACATCGGGGTGGTCCAGTATCTTGCCGACGGATTCGAGCGAGCCATCGGCATAGTTGGCCATGGCCAGGTACAGCTTTCCGCCTGTTTCGCCTTCGCTCATCACGTCGTAGGCGAGTTCCTCGGGGGTTATGCCCCTGGCGCGCGCAAGGGATGCGATGCTGCGTTCGGGGGGCTGTTCGTAGTCGGGCGGGTCGCCCAGCAGGAACATCGTTTCGAACTCGCGCACCATGCGTCCCAGGACCAGCGCCGGATCGGGATCGACTTCTTCCGCCAGGATCGCGGCACGGATTTCGGGCTTGCGCAGTTCCTGCAGACGCTCCGCCAGCGGCAGATGGACAAGGCTGCGGTAGGTCGGGGTCGTGTAGAACGGGTTGAGCGTCAGTTCGAACCCCAGGATCATTCCGATTCCCCGGGGCATCAACTGTCCCCGCATCGTCAGCCCTTCGGCATTGGCCTGCGATAATTCTTCCAACAGCCGAGGCCAGGCGGCAGGGCCGGAATTGCCGCAGCCGATCGGGAAGGTGAGAGGGCGCCCGGCCGCGCGCGCAATTGCCCGCATGGAACCGAGCGAAGCGGTCGGCAGGTGCAGATCCTCGACGATCTGGAACACACCCTTGCCTTTTTCGCGGAGGACCCGGGCAAGAGCGAGAAGTTCCTCGTCGTGGGCATTGAGAGTCGGGATCGACTTGCCGTCGCTGGAACGGTGGAAGATGGTCCGCGACGTGGCGATCCCCAGTACCCCTGCGTCGAGCGCTTCCCCGAGCAGGCGGCACATTTCGGCTATGTCGTCTGCGGAGGCCGGTTCGCGATCCGCCCCGCGTTGGCCCATGACATAGATGCGCAGCGCCGCGTGCGGCATATAGGCGGCAATGTCCATGTCGTAGTCCCGCGACGCGATGAGATCGAGGTATTCGGGGAAAGTGGTCCAGGTCCACGGCAGGCCCTCGGTGAGGACCGGATAGGGAATATCCTCCACGCCTTCCATCAGCCGCACGAGTTGATCGCGCTCGCTTTCGCGGCAAGGGGCGAAGCCGACGCCGCAATTGCCGATCACGGCAGTCGTCACCCCGTGATATGATGAGGGGACCAGGCGCTGTTCCCAGGTTACCTGCCCATCGTAATGCGTGTGAATGTCCACGAAGCCGGGAGTCACGATCTTGCCCGTGGCGTCGATTTCCTCGCGGCCCGCATCGAGGCCCGGTTCCACAGCTACGATCAATCCGTCCCGGATGCCGACGTCCGCATGGAACGGTTCGCTCCCCGAACCGTCCACGACCAGCCCGTTGCGGATGACGAGATCGAACGCGCTCATGCCGCGGTCTCCTCTTCCAGCACGCGGCCCATCGCCACGGTTCCCTTGATGGTCGTGCGATGGACGACGCGGACCTGATCCATGGGGTGGCCTGTCGCGCAATGAAGCGTGCGGCGATTGTCCCACAGGACCATGTCGTCGTTTTCCCAGTCATGAATGTACTGGAAGCGCGGCTGCAGGGCATGGTCGATCAGCCGGGCGATCAGCGCGTCGCTCTCGCTCTCGTCCATGCCGACGATGCGCTCGATGTTCATCGTGCTGACGTTGAGGATCTTCCGCCCTGTTTCGGGGTGCGTCCACACCAGCGGGTTCACGACTGGCGGGAAGTGCGGGTAGTTGTCGTTCCGCGGGGTGATGCGTGTGCCATCCTGCTTGTTGAAGCGCATGTCCTCCAGCCCGGCCCGGAACAGGTAGACCGCTTCGAGGTCATCGATCCTGGCCTTGGTTTCGTCGTCGAGCGCATCGTATGCCAGCGCGAGATCGAGCCAGCCGGTCTGGCCGCCATCGGCGGTCTTGTGCACCATGCGCAGCAATGCACCGGCATTGGGGGTGGTGGTGAAGGCCAGATCGGCGTGCCAGGGGATGCGTCCGTAGATTTCCGTTCCGTCGAAGTCATAGACCGGCCCGACGGGGCCGTCCTGGTTGGTCAGCAGGATCAGCTCGGGATAGTCGGGATGGCGGAACTTGGGGATCGGGTGCGGCTCCAGCTCTCCGAAGCAGCGGCTCAGGCGCAATTGCGCCTCCGGGGCGGTGCCGATGCCCCGGAACACGAGCACGCCGTGTTCGAGCCAGGCCTTGTGCAATGCTTGTGCGGTTTCCGGGGCGATGTCCCGCTCGATATCGAGTCCGGTAATCTCGCGCCCGATCGGGCTGGCCAATGGCCGTATTGCCAATTCCATGTCCTCTCCACTATCTCTCGTTGTGTGTTGCAGGAGGTCATAGCGGGCTGCGGGAACGCCCACATCATGCAAATGGATGAAGCGGACTGTTCGGCATATCCTGCCGGAACAGTCCGGGGGGCGCCCAGCCGAATGACGCATTGACACACCTGCCGCTCCGGCTTAGCAGAGCGTAAAACATCAACAGTTGTAATAAGGTCGGGGCTATGCTGCACGTAGTGTGACAGCGCTGCTCCAGGGCCGGGGGAGATGCCGGATGTACAGCCAGTCGAACCGCGTGATGAACCAAGGGAGGAAATGCTGATGGCCAGTCAGATACCCCACGGGAAGACGCTCGACACCGACTTCATGTTCACCAAGCTCGTGGTGAAGGACCTCGCGCGTGCGGTGGACTTCTACAGCGCGGTGATTGGCCTTGTCGAAATGAACCGGGTCGAAGCGGAGATCGCTGGCCGCAAGGTGAGCGAAGTCGTGTTCATGCCGACCTATCCGGGCGGGCCGATGTTCATCCTTGCCCAGTTCCACGACATGGAAAAACCGTCGAACGACGAACTGATTCTCGGCTTTGCGACGAAAGATATCGATGCGGCGGTAGAGCGGGCGGTCAAGGCCGGCGGGGGCGTGGCCGAACCGGCGCACGAGATTCCGGGGGCAGGTGGCATGAAGGTCGCTTTCGTCACTGACCCGGAAGGGCACCTTGTCCAACTGAGCCAGACGGGCGGCTGATCCGGGATGCGGCAAGGCGGAAAGCACTTTCGTGCTGGCTGATGTGAAGCCGGCTCATCCGGCGACGCGGTACCGGGTTGCCGCCGCTGCTGGCGCGCCCGTGACGGCCGGCCTGTCGCCGGTGTCCGAAGTGCGCGATCACCTGCGACAAGGGGCGGAGGTGCTTGCGGCAGAGGCGCGGCTGGACGAAGGCGGTGCGAAGCGCATGCGGATCAGTTGCCCCGGTGGCTGGATCGATGCCGCCAGCCTGGAACCGGCCGCCCCCAGGCCTCGCCTGACGCTCGATTTCGATACCTTTGCCGAACGCCACCTGACTGTGGCGGCAGGCGACGCCTACGGCCTCGATTTCCCGTTCACGCTCGATATGGTTCGCGAGTTCGGGGCGGAGTTCCTGACCCGGGCCTTCCGCGCGGCCGGTACGATTTCGCCCGACAATGCGGTGACCGCAATCGTCGAACTCAAACCGCTTGGCATCAGGGGAGCGTCGGAAAATGCCTTTCTGACGGTTGCCTATGCGAAGGACGAACCGGGCCTGAAATGCGAACTGTTCGTCAAGGTTCCCCCGGCGGACACGCATCACAAGTACGGCCTGCTGTTCATGTCGATGAGCGAGGTCGATTTCTACCGGTTTTCGCGCGAGGTTCCGTTGCCGGTGCCGGTTCCCCGCTACTACTTCGGCGACTATTCGTCGCATACGGCCAATTCGCTCCTGATTACCGAGCGTATTCCCCTGGGTATCGCGCCGATCGAGCCTGCCTACCGGAAGGGGTTCGACCAGCATGTACCGCAGGTGAGGGACCACTATCGCGTGCTCGCCCGGTCGATCGCGCGGCTGGCTTGCGCGCACAAGGCCGGCGCGCTGGGGCATGAGGTGGAGCGAACGTTTCCGTTTGCCCACGCGGCCCGGGACTTCAACCCGATCCCCGACGTCGAAGGCCAGATCGACAGGCTGATCGATTTCGTGGGCCGTATCGCTCCGCACCTGTTCGTCGAAGGGGCCTCCGACCCCGCGTTCCTGCAGCGCTGGAAGGACGACCTGCTGTTCGGCTACGAGTACAAGGACGCAGTGATCGCCTATCTGCACCGTCAGGCCGATTACACTGCCCTGTGCCATCCCAACCTCAACATCGACAACGCCTGGTTCTGGCGCGACGAGGCGGGAGAACTCCATGCCGGCCTGTTCGATTGGGGCGGGGCAGGGCAGATGAGCATTGCCCAGGCGTTGAGCGGGATGCTGATGATGCCCGATCCCGACATGCACTTGTCGCTGGTCGATGATGTCATGGCGACGTTCATCGACGAATACGCACGGGGCACGGGGATCGCGCTCGATCCTGCCGAATTGCGCTTGCAGTACAAGGCATCGCTGTTTTCTACCGCGATGTGCACGATCCTGGCTATCGTGGTGAACATCCTGCCGAATATCCCGGAAGAGCAATGCAAGACCATGGCGGACCGCTTCGACGAGCGTTTGCAGGATAGCGGCCTCGTCGCCTGCATCATCTGGATCGACAACATGCTGAGGGAGTGGCTCGAAGAGTTCACTCCCGGCGATGCGTGGCGCCGGATCGTGGCGCACGGGTGACGGAACGCTTGTGCCCGGCGGGGCGTGCGTCATGCATGCGGCCATGCTGGATGAGGCGGTGGTCAAGCGCGATCCGATCCACTATCGCGTTTGCGGGATACGCCACGGATGGGGGGCTTGTTGCGGGACGTCAGGACAACGCGGCCAGTGAAGGCCTCTGCCCGGCGGGGCAGGCCGACGCCGGAGGAAACGCAGGAAAAGATCGCGCGGACACTGGCGGTGGCGCGCGAGATGTTCAGCGACCTCGGCTATCGCGCTGTTACCATGCGCGAAGTCGCTGCGCGCGCCGACGTTTCCACCCGCACGCTCTACAATCACTTCCCCGACAAGCTGAAGCTGTTTGTCGAATGCCTCGATTTCGGATCGCAGGAATGGCCGCAACCCGCTCCGGCCGAAGGCGAAGATGCGGGCGCGGTGCTGTGCCGTTTCGGCATCGCATTGGTCCAGACGCTCTCGACCGATTCCCACCTGCGGCTGGGCATTCTGGTGTTCCGCGAAGGGGCGGAGTTCCCGGAACTGATGGAGGCGGGAAACGCCCATCGCGAGCGGTATGTGCTGCGGCCGGTGGTCGCCTATTTGCGCAGCATCGGTCTCGAGGATGACGATGGCGAAGACAACGCCACGCTGCTGCTCGCAATGATCGTGTCGGAGTGGCAGCGGCGGGTGTCCTACCGTCAGCCGATGCCGAGCGACGAGGAAACCGAACGGCACGTCGCCCGTGCGGTCAGCATCTTCCTCGACGGCGCACGCGCCTACCAGGCCGGGAAGGCTTAGGCGAAGCTCATTCGATTGCTTGCCCTGCCGCGGCGATCTCCTGAAAGGTTCGGCGTTCCTCGAAAGCGCGCACGAAAACCCCGAGATCTTCCATGTCGGGAACCTGGCGGGCGCAGACGGAAGAGCGGCCGGTGCCGGCGGAGCCTACAACATCGACTGGCACAACGATTATTCCTATGTCGACCGTCCGGGCATCACGACGTTCCTCGATGCCGTCGAACTGCCGAAGAACCCGCCGCACACCTATTTCCTCAGCCAGTACAATGCGCTTGAGACGCTACCGCCGGAAACGGTCGAGAATATCCGCGGAATGCGGGCGTTCCATGCCATTTCCGAATACGGCAAGAAAAGCGGCGGCAAGGATACCGATCGCTTGCAAGTCGATATCGAACGTGACCGCGAGCGTGGAGTCGAACGGCCGGCGATCCCCGAGGCGGATCATCCGATGGTGGTGCTCCATCCCGAAACGGGGCGGGAATGCCTCTATGTCGACCCGGCGATCACGCAGCACGCGGTCGGGATGCCGCAGGAAGAGAGCGATGCTCTTCTGGCCGAACTCTATGCGCACGCGACGCGTCCGGAGAATGTCTACGCTCACGACTGGGAACTCGGCGACTTGGTGATGTTCGACACTCTGGGGACGCTGCACAAGCGGGACGCCTGGGATCCGAGCGAGCGCCGTCACATGCGTCAGATGAGCACTGTCAGTTACATTGAGTAAGGGGGAAGGCCCTGGGGGCGCCGGTGTGGGTTTCCGGCGCCTTGAGGACATCGTGAAGCTTGCGTGTCCTCGGCTCATTTCGCGGCGGCGTTCTCTTTGCCTCCCCCGGCAGAGCCGTTGCATCTCTTAATAATTATTCTTCTAATATAAGAATAAACTGAAATAAAACAAAATATAAAATTGAGGGAGGGGTTCGATGCGTTTCCATCAGTCCTATCTGTGTTTCCGTCTGGCACTTGCCGCCGGCATTGCCTTTGTTACGCCTGCAAGTGCGTTTGCGCAGGATGCCCAAGGCGCGGACGCTACCGCCGGCAACGGCGAAATCATCGTCACCGCGCAGCGCCGCGCAGAAAAGCTGCAGGAAGTCCCGCTCGCCATTACTGGCGAGGACCTGGCCAATCACGGCAGCACCGACCTGCGCGGCATTTCGCAGATCGCACCGAGCCTGAATGTCGCGGTCTATCCGAACTCGTCCGACACCGTTTCGCTGACCATGAGCTGTTCCGCAACGATCCGCGCAAAGTTGTGAATGCGCGCCTCGTCTGGAAGCAGCCGGTCGACGATGTCGACGTGTCGTTCGCCGTCTTCGTCAATAACCTGTTCGACCGCCGCGCGCGCGAATTCGTGATCGGCATCGGCGGCCAGGTGGATACGCTGGCAGGGCCGGGCGGCTATATCTCGCAGGCGGCGCCCTATTCGGAACCGCGTGTGATCGGGGCCGAAATCAAGGCCTCGTTCTGATAGGCTGGCAGTCCCATCGATCGAGACGGTGCGCCTGATTGGGGGGCATCCCGGTTGGAGGGGACCGGAACGACGATGAACTTGCAGCAGTTGGACCTCCCACTACTGCTGGGCGGCTACACCGGAAAAACGCACGGTGTAGCCGCCACTTCTCTCTCGAGCCGGTTGTTCAGAAGTGTTTAGCGATACTCAACGACAGGCGCATGGGGCTTTGCGGCGTGTATTGCCGCATCGTCGCAAAACGTAGCGGGTTGCCGAAGGCAAAGGTGTCGCTGCTGCGGCCGAAGAGATTGTCGGCGGCCAGAACGACATCGAATCCGTCCCAATGCGCCTGGCCTTCGATCCGGCTTTCCAGAACCTTGCCCATCGGCTGGTCGAGCAGCGGGTCGAAGCTCAGCCGCGACGATCCGAGATAACGCAAGTTCAGCCGCAAGGAGGCGTCGACTGCCCCGATCCGGAAGTCGCGGGTCAACGCGCCGCGTAGCGTGTATTCAGGAACGACCGGCAAGCGGCGATCGTCGAGTTCGTATCCCAAGGTGTTCTCGATCAGCAGTGCGCTGTCGTAAGTCGCACCGGCATTCAGGCGCCAGCCTGGGCCAAGTGGCTGTTCGAACGAAATTTCCGCGCCGATAATCCGTCCGTTTCCGGCATTCACCGTCTCGATCAGGCCGTCGGTCTGGAGCATGTCGGACTGGAGATGGTTCCACCACGACCAATGCGCGCCGAAGTCGAGCGTGCCGCCACCGGGAAGCTGCTCCCGCCAGCCTGCTTCGATCGTCGCCAGTTCGTCGCTTTTCAGCGGTACCAGTTCGCCTGCCGAGCCGATGTCCGTCCCGCCCTGGCGAAAGGCGGAGCCGTATCGAAGATAGATCAGGCGGCTTGCACGCGGCCGCCACGACAGGGCGAGGCTGGGCGTCAGGCCGTTGCGGTGCACTTCCCGGGACACGCTCTGGCCGGAGATCATGCGCGTTTCCTTGACCACGCTGCGGAACAGCCGGGCGCCGGCATCGGCCGACAGTTTCCCGGTCAGAGGCACCGTGACATCGCCGAACAGGGCAGTATCGGCGCTGTTCCGCCGGTCCTCGTCAAGCACTAGCGCTGCCGAGGGCGAGGTTAGCGTCCACAGGTTGTTCTGGAGCGCTTCGACGTGAGAGAGCCCGGCCAGGAACCTGATTCCACCGGCTTGCCCGTTCACGCGCGCTTCGCTGTCCCAGACCCGGTAATGGCGATTTACCTTCAGAATCTGAGGGTCGGCCAAACCGAAACTGTCCGCTCCGGCTGTCGCGTCCAGCCTGTCGTCGACGTCATGCCAGGTGATTCCGCTGTTGAGCACGACGTGGAGGCCGCCTGCTTCCCGCGCGAGGCGGGCGGAAAGGTGCCGCAAGTCGTTGTCGTGCGGCTCGGCGAGCTGCGCGGGCCGCGAATGTGCGCCGTACCGGTAGACGTACTGGCTGTCGGCCGTTTCCAGCCACTGGGCGAACCCTGTCAGGTCGGCCCGCCAGTTGCCGCCCATGTCGAGGCCGAGCCCGGCGCGTGCGCCGAGCACCCGGTCCGAATTGCTGTCGCTGCGGGTGCCGGTGTCGATCCAGCCCGGCTCGCTCGCGTGATAGCCGACCAGGCGAACGGCGGCTTGCCCCGGAGCGAGCGGGAGATTGGCGACAGCGGAGGCCGAATAGCCGGCATCGCCATGGGCAACCGCTTCCGCACCCGAGGCCACGTCGAGGCTTGTCTCGTCGAGCTGCGCGCGGCGCGTCACGACATGATAGATCCCGCCGAGCGCGCCCGTGCCATAGAGCGAGCCCTGCGGCCCTTTCAGGATTTCGACCCGTTCGACATCGACCAGCCGGAGATCGGGATCGGGCGCGGAATAGGTCAGGCGGGTATCGTCGAGCAGGACGGCGACGGTCGACTGGCTTTCCCCGTTGAAGGCGCTGTCGGCGATGCCGCGCAGGAACATCCGGTTGCGTCCGGGCCCCAGGCCTGTCACGGCGAGCCCTTCCACATCGCCGGCAAGCCGCGCGGTACCGCCAAGCGGGTCGGCGCGCCGGCTGTCGTCCAGCGGTATCACGGCCACTGCCATGGGAAGATCCGCCAGGGCCTGGTTGCGTTTTGCTGCGGTAACAATGATCGGTTCGAGGGCGATGGCCTGCGGAAGTAATGCCGGATTGCCCGCCGTGTTCGTTTCCGGAGCGCGGACGATGCGCCAGGCCGTATCCCCCACCTGCCGGGCGATATAGCCGGACCCCGCCAGCAGGCGGGCCAGTGCCGCCGTCACGCTCATCCGTCCGTGGAGGGCGGGCGTGCGCAAGCGTGGCAGGGTACCTTCCGTTCCGATCGATACCCGGGCTTCCCGGGAAAGCTCCGCGATTGCCTCGGGCAAGGTCGAGGCGGAGACGTCTATCCTTGTCTCTGCCTGGTGTTCCCGTGCTTCAGCGGCGCTGCTCGACGCGATAGCCATCAGGCCCGCGGACAAGCTCCAGATCCATGAGCTGGGAGAGATCCCGCAGCGCAGTTTCACCATCGCCGATGACCAAGCTTCCCGAAAAACGCCGGTCTCGCAAAGCGTCCGACAGGGTGACATTCACACCTGCATAGCGGGCAAGGTCGGCTACGACCAGCGTCAATGGTGCGGAATCGAAGCTCAGGCGGCCGGCCCGCCATTCGCCGATATCCTCGGCCTTCACCGGGGACACCATCACCGTGCCCCGGCCGGAGTCGAACAGCAGGCTGCGCCCCTGGGCAAGCCGGATCGGCTGGGCCAGCGCCTGCCCGGCGACTTTCACTTCGCCATCCGCCACTTCGACACGGACCTGGCCATGGTCGGCCTGGACATCGAATTGGGTGCCGATATCGCTGATCCGCATGTCGCCAGCGGCGATTTCGAGCGGGCGCGAGGGATCGTGGCGAATGTCGAACCAGGCCCCGCCGGCAAGCGCCATGCGTTCCTGATGCCGGCCATCGATGCTCAGCCGGCTGTGCGGAGCGAGCAAGACGGACGATCCATCTTCCAGGGCGATTTGCTGTGCGGTGTCGCCGGTCTGGTAAATGTCCGGCGCCGAATGGAGGAGCTGCGGCAGGGAGAGTACCGCAACCAGCGATGCGGCGATCGCCACGCCTGCCCAGCCGCGCCAGCCGAAGGCGGCGCGGCGCAGCGGCACGACTTCGCCGGTTTCTTCGGTCTCTTCCGCAGCGAGCAGGTCCGCGCGATGTTCGTCCACCAGGGCGTCGGCCAGCGCCACCTCGTCGTAGGCGGTACGGTGGCGCGGATCGGCCTCCAGCCATTCGGTGAAGCCGTCCCAGTCCATGTCGTCGCGCGCGCTGGCGGCATGCCAGGCAGCGGCTTGCTCTATGATGCGGCCATTGTCGCTCATGATCCTAAATCCTTCCGCGGTTCCCCTCCGCGAATTGCTGTCTGCCCCTTAGACGCCGCGATTGATAATAATCCGCAGTCCGCGAGTGCATTTCTCAAGTGCTTCATCGCCACTGCGAGGTGCTTTTCCACTCCGCTGCGGCTGATTCCCATGATCCGGGCGACTTCCGCGTGTCCGCGTCCCTCGAGTTTGTGGAGCCGCAGGGCCCGTTGCGCGCCGGGCGGCAGCTTGGTGATGGCTTGCCGCACCAGATCGGCTTCCTGTTGCCGGGCGATCTCTTCGTCGGCGGGAAGGGCGGGGTCGGGCCGGTCTTCGGCCGGTTCGGTGCCGTATCCTTCCGCTTCCAGCCAGTTGCGATCCCGGGCCATGGCGCGCTGCTGCGCGCGGCGCATGTCGAGCACGAGGTTGTTGGCCATGCGGAACAGATAGGCCCGGCCATTGGCGATCGGACCGGATGGCTGGTCCGACGCCTTGATCCACAGTTCCTGCAACAGGTCTTCCGCTTCCTCCGCACCGCCGCAGCGGGCCGCGAGGAAACGCAGCAACTCCGCGCGATGATGCGCGAACAGGCCAGCCAGCCCGCCATCTGCCGTTTCAGCCTTATCCGATTGCATGCCTTCTCGCGGGCCTCGCAGCCTTACCGTTCCGCGTATGCCAGTAGCCCTTTCACGCGGCGGGCGATAGGCATGGTGTGAATCGCAATCTTCTCTCGCGCAAATCCTCCGGTAGTCAGCAGCTTGGCCAGTTCGTCCTCGTCGAACAGGCGGTGGATGCCCTGTTGCGCGAAACGCCAGCCATTCATCGTGTCGCGATGGGTGACATAGGCGACCAGCCTTCCGCCGGGTTTCAGGACGCGGTGGAGATTGAGGATCATCTGCCCGGCCGGGTCGCAGAAATAGAGCACGTTGAGCGCAAGCACCGCATCGAATGTCCCGTCGGCGAACAGCGGGTCCGCGATCTGGCCCCTGCGAAGTGTCGCCTTCGAACCGAGCCGGTTGGCAGCCGCAGCCAGCATCGTCCGGGAAATGTCGATACCTGTCATCCGGCACGACGCTCTGCGCAGCACCGCCGTCATCGCCGATCCCGTGCCGCAGCCGGCATCGAGAATGTGCTCTCCGTCCCTTGGGGCCAACAGGTCCACTGCCAGCCGGGTCGGCTTGCGATTGGCGATATCCATCATTCGGCCGAGCAGCTCGCCCGTCCACCCGCTAGGCCGGGCGAGCTGCCGGGCTAGGCCAAGTGCGAATCCCATTTCCGGGTCAGGCGGTCTTGGCCAGAAGCTTCTGTACTTCGCGGCGGCGGCCCGCGTCCCATGCCGGACGGCTGGGATCGTGCGGCGCGCGCAGGGCCTTCTGGAGGTAGGACCGGGCACCGGCCTTGTCGCCCTGGTCAAGCAGGTAGTCGCCATAGAAGTAGTTGGAGTCGAGCCCATTGGGATCGATCGCCAGCGCTTCCTTGAGCAGCTTCTTCGCCTTGTCCTTGTCGCCGAACCCGAGCGGCGAGCCGGGGACCTTGTAATAGAGCACGCCGAGGCTCATCGCCGCCCCGCCATTGGCGGCCTTGGGGTCGATGGCATAGGCCCTGGCAAGGATGTCGCGCGCCTTGGTCGCAAGGCCGAGCTTGTGGAAGATATTTGCGCGGTTCGCCTGCTCGCTCGTGACGATGCCCTGCCACACCAGAGGTTCGGCCTTGCCCGGATAATGGGCGACGACAGTGGCGGCTTCCTTGGCCAGCTTGTCGAGCGCCTTGGTCTGCGTGCTCGATCCCTGCACTTCGTAGGTGATGTGGGCCCAGCCGTCGTTGAGGGCCTTGACGTCGTCGGTCATGGTCGCGGAAGCGGCGGCAGGGGTTGCGACCGCGAGCACGGCAGCGATGGCTGCGGCCAGCGGGAAACGCGGTTTCATCGTGTGGTACTCCTTCGCAATTCAGGAAAATTCGGCGCGCGCACGCCGGATCTGGGGAGCAAGGCCATTGTCGACCAGCTTGGGGGCAATGGCGTTGAGCGCCGCGTAGACTCTCTCCATTACGCCGATGGAGAGAGTCTCGCGGCGGGCGAGGATCGCGGAGACGATCCTGCGTGCGACCCATTCGGGCTCGTCGGCTTTCATGCCGGTTATCTGGAGGAAGCGGGTCACTTCGCCATTGTTGAAGGCAGTGCGCGCCGCGCGTGGATTGATATGGGTCACGGTTACGCCGCTGCCTATCAATTCGCGTCTCAGGCCCTGGCTCAACGCGGCAAGTCCGGCCTTGCTGCTCGAATAGGCAGCGAACCAGGGATAGGGGATCGACCCGAGGACCGAGCCGATATTGACGATCTGCCCGGACCCGCGCGCGCGCATCGGGGCGGCCACGGCGCGGGCGAGCACCGCGGGTACGAGCAGGTTGATGCGGTAGCACAAGGCGAGTGCATCGGCCGGCTGGCTTTCATGCAGGCCGAAGCGCATCACCCCCGCGATGTTGACGAGGATGTCGGGCGTTTGCCGGGCGAGGGTGTCGGCCAATTCGGCCAGCGCCGCATCGTCGGACAGGTCGGTGACGATGCTTTCGCCGCAATCGGGGCACGTCACCCGGTCGATGCCTGTCACATGGGCCCCGGCCTGCCGCAGCAGCCGCGCGACCGGGGCGCCGAGGCCGCCGGCCGCACCGGTGATCGCGACGCGCTTTCCGTCAAGCGGCAACACGGGCATCCTCCACATCGATGGAGGCGAAGACGCCGCCGTAGAGGCCGAACATCTCTTTCGCCATCTGCGTGATGGCCTGCTTGTCCGCGGGGGCCGCAAGTCCGTTTACGAGGTTGGCGAAGAAGCGCATGTGATCCTGGTCGAGCGCGCCGTGCGAGGTGAGGTAGGTGAAAGCCTCGGGCGGCAGGTCCAGCCGTTCGGCGACTGCCGAGGCCCCTCGCTGGGCCAGCGCCACGCTGACGCTTTCGAGCACATAGACCATGCCGAAGAAGGACACGGGATTGCCGTTCCGGATGCGGTCGTAGGCATGGTCGGCCATGGCCCGTGTCGCCGGAGCCGGAGTGCCGCGTTCGGCGGCCTCGGCGTCGCCGCCTGCCGCTGCGATGTCCGAAAGGATCCAGCGCTCGTGCCCGGTTTCCTCTATGATATATTCGTCGAGCGCCGCGACCAGTTCGGGCCGGTGCGGCACTCGTTCGCGCGTCGCATGCAGCAGCGGCACGGTGTGGCTGACATGGTGGTAGGCCTGGGTCAGGTAATCGATATAGGCTTCGCGGCTGATCGTCCCGTTGAGCCCAGCGTGGAGTTGCGGGATCGTCAGGAAGCGCAGGCGTTCGCGTACCGTGGCCGCTTCCAGTTCGGTGAAGAAGTCGGTTTCGCCATCGAGATAGGCGGCGGCGATCGCATCGCGGCGCAAGCGGCCATTGCCGGTCAGGCGTCCGTTCTGCGGCGTGAAGTGCGCCGCTTCGCGCCAGCGGGCGATCCGGGCATAGACGGGAAGGGTGGCGTTGGCGGCTGCCACTGCCGCGTCGAGGTCCACATCCGGGCTGGCGGGGACGAGCAACGCTTCGGGGGCGGGCAAGCCGTCGCCATGAACCATCGCCTGGGCGATGGCCGGCTGGGCGAGCAGCGCAGCCTCGACCCATTCGGGCGAGACATTGCGGCCGAACGCGGTGACGATAAGGTTGGACTTGCGCCCTTCGATCCACAGCCGCCCGCTCTCGTCGATCCGGCCGATATCGCCGGTCGCCAGCGGGCCGGGTTCCCGCGGTTCGCCGATCGTGCCGCCGATCGTGCCGCCGATCGTGCCGAGGTACTGGGGGCCGTCGAGCATGATCTCGCCGTCGCCGGCCAGCCACGCGCGCATGTGCCGGAGCGGCCGGCCGGCGGAACCCGGCGCGTCGCCCGAGGCATCCTCCAGCGAAACGACCGAAGCGCATTCGGTCAGGCCGTAGCCCTGCCGCACGGGCAGGCCGAGCGCGCGGGCGCGGGCAATCAGCGCGGGCGGGGTTCGCGCGCCGCCGACCGCAACGAGCGTCAGGAGCGGCAGGCGCAGGCCGGTCGCCTCCATCGTGGCGACGAGACCTGCCAGGTATTCGGGCACGAGGATCAGCGAGGTGATCCGCCATTCGGCAATCGCCCGTGCCATGACCCCGAAATCGGGACGGAAGGGATCGGCAAGGCCGGCTGCTTCCTGCGACGGGCAGACGTAAGTTCCGCCCGCGAGCAGGGTGGCGAGGAAACCCGCGACGGTTTCCAGCAGGATCCCCGGCGGCAGCAGCGCGAGGTGCCGCCCGGCATGTTCGGCGCCGACGGCGTCGACCACGCTTGCCGCCACTTCCAGCATGTGGCTGGCGGACAGGCAGATGCCTTTGGGATTGCCGGTCGAACCGGAGGTGAAAGTGACCCGCGCCGTCCCCTGGGGCAAGGGGACGGACGCGGTTTGGATGCCCTCGGCGCCACGGAGGGGGCTATTTTCGAAAAGCGCCTGGGCACCGCAAACGGTGATGGCATGAGTGGCCTGGTCGGCCGTGAAGAAGGAGGGCAGGGACAGGACGGGCAGGCCCGCTTCGAGCAGGGCGAGTTCCAGTGTGGCCTCGGCGACTCCGTGATCGAGCCGCAAGGCGACCGGACGGCCGGGCTGGCATTCTTTCCTGAGCTGTTCCGCCAGGCCGGTGATCTCGCCGGCCAGTTCGGCGTAACCGATCCCTTTCAGTCCCGGCTCTTCCAGTGCGATACGCCCAGGGTGTTCCGCGCCATGCCTGCGCAACGCCTCGATCAGCATTTCAGGCAGCCTCCCGGCGCTGGCGCCGTTCCATGAAGGCGGCAATGGCGCGTTGCCCGTCGGCAATGATTCCCGCGCAGACCTGGGGGTCGAATTCGTAGTACCGGCCCCATTCGCCGCCGTCCGGCCCGAGCCGCTCCGGCCGCGCCGCGCCGAGGATCGTGATCGGGACGCCGATGCGGGCGAACATGCGGCGCAAGGGGGCGGTCAGGGTCGCGACCGCCACTTCTCCCGCTGCACCCAGGTCGTTGGCCACCGCACCCCATAGTTCGACCATGGCCATGGCATTGTCGGCCGCGAAATTGCCGATCTCGACTATCTGGCCGCGCGCCACCGCCCGGCCGAATGCCGCGCTCACGAGGTCTTCGACCGGACGGTCGAGATAGCATTCGAGAAACAGCGGAGCCTCTCCGGCGCGGCAATAGCCGAGCGCGGCATCGCTCAGGCCTTCGCGGTCACAGCCGATGTAGCGGTCGAAGGACGGCGTGAGGGCCGCTCCGAAGACATCCCGGTATCTCCGGCAGATCAATGACGTTTGGACGTTTTCCGGCATCGGTGGCTCCTTGCTGTCGAAAGCAAGACGACACTGGCGGGAAAGCTCCGCAGCCCACCTTGTGAATTTTCTTCGGGAAACCGGTCCCGCCGGCCGGCATCGGCGTTATGCGGTCAGGCCGTCTGGCTTGCCGGAGGCGGATCGGGGGCATAGGCCCGCATGAACAGGTCCAGCGTCCGCTCGACCTCGGCATCGATGCGTTCCGGGCCGATGCTGTCGATCAGCCTCAGCCACAGCTGCTGCTGACTGCGGCCCATGCACAGTTGCGTAAGGAATTGCGCGCAGTCGAAAGGATCGCCCGCGCGAATCTGGCCGCGTTCCATCGCGCCGGAGAGAAAGTCCGCCAGCAAGGCGACCGTCAATCTGGGCGCGCGATCGTGGAAAATCCGGCCCACTTCGGGAAAGCGTCCTGCTTCGGCAATGACGAGGCGGCCGAGCGCGATTGCGTCGGGCGAAGTGACCTTCGTCAGCAGCTTGCGGCAGAAATTTCGCAATGTCAGGTTGATGTCGCCGCAAGGGTCGAGGGTTTCCGACAACTGGCGCCGGAATGCAATGGTTGCATGGTCGATGACCGCAGTGAACAGATCCTCTTTCGAAGGGAAGTAGTTCCACAGCGTTCCCTTGGATCCGCCGCGCTTCGCGGCGATGGCCGACATTGTCGTCGCCGAATAGCCGTGTTCCAGGAAATGGCGTGTCGCGACAGTCAGGATAGCCTCTCGCTTGTCCTGTCGTCGTGCCTCCCGCCGGCTTATCGTCTTGGATGAACATGCCGCCATCATTACCGTACTATATGGTACGATATTTTCATTGACAAGATGGCCCGGTGAGGGTCAATGGCTCCGTTCATACTGACCGGTACGGTTTCATGTTGTCAGCGAATCGCACACCCTCCCTGCTTCTCTGCGCTGCCCTGACCCTTGCGGGCGGGCTTGGCGGCTGTGCGGCGATTCCCGATCTGGGGCCCAAGCCGATACCGCGCGCCGCGTCCGATGTGGCGGCGGAGCGGAGCTTCGCCGGTGCCGGGGAGAGCTGGCCGGACGACCGGTGGTGGACCGGATACGGCGATCCGCAACTCGATGCGCTGATCGAGGAGGGGCTGCGCAATTCCCCCGATATGGCCGCTGCTGCGGCGCGGTTCCGCAAGGCTGTCGGCTATGCCCGGCAGGCGGGGGCGCCGTTGCTGCCCTCGCTCGATGCGAACGGGGCGGTCGCGGTCAACAAGCAGAGCTATAACAACGGTTTCCCCAAGGAATTCGTGCCGCACGGATGGCTGGATACGGGCGATCTTTCGGTCAGCCTCGGATTCGATCTGGATATCTGGGGCAGGAACCGGGCGGCGCTGGCGGCCGCCACTTCCGATGTGAAGGCGGCGCGATACGATACGCGGCAGGCACAGCTGGCGCTGGCGACGGGCATTGCCGATGCCTATGCCGATCTTGCCCGCCTGTACGAGGAACGCGACATCCAGCAGGCGACGCTGGATATCCGGCTCGCCAGCCAGAAACTGGTCGCCGAACGTCAGCGCAACGGGCTCGAAACCAAGGGCAGCGTGAAGCAGGCGGACGCGAATGTTTCGACCGCGCGCGCCGCTCTGGCCGCGGCGCAGGAAGCGATCGCGTTGCGCTCCAACCAGATCGCCGCGCTTGTCGGTGCCGGGCCCGACCGCGGCCTGGAACTGCAACGGCCCCGGCTTTCCGCGCCTGCAATGCGCGGCCTGCCTGCGGATGTTACTACCGAACTGGTCGTGCGCCGGCCGGATGTCGCGGCGGCACTGGTCCGGGTGGAAGCCGCCGCCAGCCGTATCAGAGTGGCGCGGGCGGATTTCTTTCCCGCTATCCGTCTCGATGCACTGATCGGCTATCAGGCGCTGGGCCTCGACCAGCTGATCGAAAAGGATTCCGTCTACGGCAATGCCGGTCCGGCCATCAGCCTGCCGATTTTCCATGGCGGCGCGATCGGCGGGCAATATCGCAGCGCGCGTGCAACCTATGACGAGGCGGTTGCCGATTACGACAAGGCCGTGCTTGCCGCTTACCAGCAGGTAGCGGATGCGGTGACCAGCAGGTCCATGCTGGGACAGCGGTTGAAGGACGCGCGTGAAGCCTTGACGGCCTCGCAGCAGGCGCTCGACATCGCGCGCTTGCGTTACGAAGGCGGACTGTCCAGCTACATCGACGTGTTGAATGTGGAAGACCGCATGCTGACTGCCCGCGAAGCCGTCGCGGAGCTGGAGGCGCGGGCGTTCACGCTCGACATAGCGCTTGTCCGTTCCCTCGGCGGCGGTTTCCCGCCCTCCGATATTTCCGATTCCAAGGAAGACACCAATGGCTGAAGCGGCATCTCCTGAGCAGACAGGGGTGGCCCCGGATAATGGGCACGATGCGGCGCAAAAGGCGCGGCGGCAGGAAATCCGCCGCACATGGCTCCTGCGGCTCGCACTGGCAGTCGCCATCCTCGGCATTCTCTGGGGCGCATGGTACCTGCTGATCGGGCGCAACTATGTCAGTACGGACAACGCCTATGTGAATGCGGAAATGGCCCAGGTTACGCCGCTCATGTCGGCCCAGGCCGTCGAGGTCCGGGTTAGCAATACCGACAGCGTGAAGCGGGGCGACATACTGGTCCGGCTCGATGCGTCCGACGCCAAGATCGCGATCGCGCAGGCCGAAGCCGACCTTGCCGAGGCGCGGCGAAAGTTCCGCCAGGCTTCGGCGACCAGCGATTCCCTGGCGTCGCAAGTGAAGGCGCGCGACGCCGATATCGTGCAGGCCCGGTCCGACCTCGAAAAGGCGCGGATCGATCTCGCCCGGCGGGAGCGGCTGGCCGATAGCGGTGCCGTTTCGGGCGAGGAACTGACGCAGGCGCGCAATGCCTTCGCGGCGGCCAAGGCCACGCTGGCACAGGCTGAATCGACGCGTGCGGCCGCGGAAGGGGAGTATGCGGCCAGCGAAGCCCTCGTGCGCGGTTCGAGCGTGGAGACCGACCCGGCCGTGCTGGCGGCCAAGGCCCGGCTCGAGTCCGCGAAGCTGGATCTGGAACGGACCGTCATTCGCGCACCGATCGATGGCATCGTGACCAAACGGCAGGTGCAGGTGGGGCAGCGGGTGGCCCAGGGATCGCCGATCATGACGATCGTTCCCGTGTCGCAGGTCTATGTCGATGCCAATTTCAAGGAGCGCCAGCTTCGCCGGGTGAAGGTCGGCATGCCGGCCGAAGTTACGGCCGATATCTATGGCAGTGGCGTGGTCTATCATGGCCGGGTGGTGGGCCTGTCCGGAGGCACCGGGGCTTCCATGGCGCTGATCCCGGCGCAGAACGCGACCGGCAACTGGATCAAGGTCGTGCAGCGGCTCCCTGTGCGGATCGAACTCGATCCCAAGGAGCTGGCGGAGCATCCCTTGCGGGTTGGGCTGTCGACCGAGGTCGAGATCCACCTGTCGGGCGATTGAGCATCGTTCGAATGAGCGATCCGCAACCCAGCTACACGTTGATCGCGCCGTCCCGGCGGTTCATCGCCGGGGTGGTGCTGGCGCTCAGCAACTTCATGGTCGTGCTCGACATGACCATCGCCAACGTGTCGGTGCCGCACATTTCCGGCAATCTGGGCATTTCCGCGTCGCAGGGGACGTGGGTCATCACCTCCTACGCCGTGGCCGAAGCAATCTGCGTGCCTTTGACCGGCTGGCTCGCGCAGCGGTTCGGCGCAGTGCGGGTGTTCATTGGCAGCATGGTCGGTTTCGGCATGTTTTCCATGCTGTGCGGCCTGTCGCAGACCCTGGAAATGCTCGTGCTGTGCCGTATCGGGCAGGGGTTGTGCGGCGGGCCGATCATGCCGATGTCGCAAACGCTTCTTCTGCGGCTCTATCCGCCGGAAATGCGCGGACGGGCCATGGGGACATGGGCGATGACGACGCTGCTGGGGCCGGCCATGGGGCCGATCCTGGGCGGCACGATCAGCGACAACTGGAGCTGGCACTGGATATTCTTCATCAACGTCCCCATCGTCGCGCTGGGAACCATGGCCGCCCTTGCGTTGCTGCGCCCGCTCGAGACGCCGAGGCGCCTCGTGCCGATCGATGCGATCGGGCTGGTCCTGCTGGTGTTCTGGATCGGCTGTTTGCAGGTCATGCTCGACATCGGCCGGGAACACGACTGGTTCGGGGATCCGATGGTCGCAGCACTGGGTATCTGTTCGGTCATCGGCTTTGTCGTTTTCGTCATATGGGAGCTGACGGAGGAGCATCCGGTCGTGAACCTGCGGGTATTCCGCAATGTCGGGTTTACGTTCGGGGTGATCGCGCTGGCCCTATGTTTCGGCGCCTATTTCGCCAGTATCGTCATCATTCCCCAATGGCTGCAGATATCGATGGGCTATACCGCGACCATAGCTGGTGTCGCGACGGCCTTTACGGCGATGAGCGCGCTGACGACGTCGGCAATCGCAGCCAGGCTGCTGGGGAAGGTGGATCCCCGCATCATGGTGTCCAGCGGGGTCGTCTGGCTGGGGCTGATGGCCCTGTGGCGCAGCACGCACTGGACCAGCGACGCCGATTTCTGGACGCTTGCTTTGCCGCAACTGGTCCAGGGGGTCGCGATGCCATTCTTCATGGTGCCTCTGACGGCGATCACGCTGGGGGCGGTCCCGGCTGCCGATACCGCCTCGGCGGCAGGCTTGCAGAATTTCCTTCGCACCATGGCTGCGGCCATTGCCGCATCCCTTGTCCTGACCCTGTGGGAAAATTCCCAGCATGTAACGCGCAACGAAATTGTTTCGAACCTGCAGCCCGACGACGTGATGCGCAGCCTGACGGATAACGGTTTCTCGGTGCTCCAGGCGTGGCAGACGATTTCCAATCTCACCGACCAGCAAGCGGTGGCAGTCGCGGTCAATCATGTGTTCCTGCTGTCCGCGATCGCGCTGTTCTTTTCAGCGGGTATCGTCTGGCTGTCGCCGAGGCCCGGGGGGACGGTGGACCGGTCGGCCGCTCACTGATCCATGCGCCTACAGGCGGCGCGGGGATAGCCCTGCCGTTCAGTCCAGCTCGTCGTGCTCCAGGCTGTATTGGTCGGTCAGTGTGCTCACTTCGTGCGAATGGCCGAACTCGTCCGTGAAGCCATATTCGGCTGCCACTTCCGCCGACCAGAAATTCCGCCCGCTACGTTCCATCACATCGGGATCGGCCGCAATCGCCACGATTGCGCGCCCGGAATAGCGCGGGGTTTCCGGCTTGGACGGGTCGGTTGAATAGCCGTTGGGCCACACGGTCAGCACGGCGACGTGATGCGGTGCGAGTTCGAGCGAGGTATCGTGAGTCAAACGCGCAATCGCCGCTTTGCCGACGCCATAGGCCGTGTTGTAACGATAGCGGAGGGCACCCCGTCCGGAGATGTTGACGATCAGGCCGGGGGCCTCCCGCGTCGCGGACCGTATCATCAGCGGTGCGGCGAGCGCGGTCGTGAAATAGGCTGCCCTGCCGGGGACCTCGACCACCGTGTGCCACAGGCTGTTCGGTGTTTCCCAGATCCGCTTGCCGATCATCTCCGGGAACGTGGGCGTGGAAAAGACGCTGTTGACGACGATGTCGAGCCGTCCATGCCGCTCTTCGATCTCGGCTATGGCGGCTGCAAGCTGGTCCGGGTCGGCACAGTCGCAGGCGATCGCCCGGCCGCTCCCGCCCTGCGTTTCTATCGTGTGCAGCGTGTGCGCAAGCGTGTCGTTCCGCCCATCTCCCGCGACACCGGCGGTTCGTCCGAGCAGGTAGACGAAGGCACCGGCTGCACCCAGCTCAATTGCCGCTCCTTGGCCGATGCCCCGGCTTGCACCGGCCACCAGTGCCACGCGTTCTTCCAGTTCCCTCATGCCTCAAATCCCCGGTTCCCGTTTTTACGTTTGCGTCGCTTATCACGAAATCGGGTCGGAGCGCGGGACGAAGTGCGGGTGCGCCCTCAGCCTTTTGGGGAGGCCGTTCGCTGAGGCTCTGTTCGCTCGCGAAGCGCGTGGCCAGCGCCGCCAACGGCCGATCTCGTCCCCCGCGTTTCCTGCCGGGATGCGGTTGCGGATGGGGATGCAGATGTGCAAGTCTGGCTCCCGAGGTATCGGGGAAATGGACAATGATCTGGTCCGATCAAGGATTCGCCAACCGGGCGGAGGCGGGAAAGCATCTCGCCAAGGCTGTCGAGGCGCTTGGGTTGCACGATCCGGTGGTGCTCGCCTTGCCGCGCGGCGGTGTGCCGGTGGCATTCGAAGTGGCAAAGGCGCTTGGCGCGCCGCTCGACGTCCTGCTGGTGCGCAAGATCGGCGCGCCCGGTCATGAAGAATACGGCATCGGCGCCGTGGTGGACGGCGACAACCCACAGCTCGTGATCGACGAGGGGGCAGCGCGCATGGTGGGGGCCGATCAGGCCTATATCGACGGCGAGGTCGCAAGACAGCTGGAGGAGATCGAGCGGCGCCGTGCCATCTACCGGCCGGGGCCTGCCATTCCGCTCAAGGGGCGGACAGTGCTCGTCGTCGATGACGGAATTGCCACGGGCGGCACAGTGCGGGCGGCATTGAAAGCGTTGGCCGCAGCCGGTGCCGGAAAGGTCGTGCTGGCCGTGCCGGTAGCCCCGGCCGATGTGCTGCCCGAAATGCGCGAACTGTGCGACGATGTCGTCTGCCTTGCATCGCCCGAACCGTTCTATGCCGTCGGCGCGCAGTACAGCGACTTTACCCAGACGGAGGACGAGGAAGTCGTCAAGCTGCTTGCAGACGCGCGGGTGTGGGCGATGGGAGACTAGGGGCATTTCCTCCATGCAAACTTCCGGCAGCCCGCCGTCGTCGGTGCGGCTCGAGATGGACGACAATGTCGATCCGGCGCTGTTGCGTTTCCTGCTCGATCCCCGCAGTTTCGGCGAAGGCGTCGAAGACGTGACGATGGTCGAAAGCCACATGTCGCTCGTCTTCCTGGCTGGCGAGCGGGCCTACAAGCTGAAGAAACCGATCGCCTTCGATGCGCTCGATTTCCGGACCCTGGAACAGCGGCATGTGAACTGCGAGCGCGAAGTTACGCTCAACCGGGCCCTGTCGCCTGATATCTATCAGGGGCTCGAACCGGTCACGCGCGACAGTGCGGGGCGGCTGCACCTCGGCGGCGCGGGGGACATCGTCGAATGGCTGGTGGTCATGCGCCGGCTGGACGAGGCGCGCTTGCTGGACCACGCCATCGCTGCCGGCACGGTCGCGCGCGGGGACATCGAAAACCTGATTGCCACTCTCGGCCCCTTCTATGCCCGGCCGCTCGTTTCGCGGCCCTCTCGCGAGGACATGATGGCGGGGTGGGGGGAGATGCTGGAACGAACCGCACAATCTCTCCGCCGTCCCGACTTCGGGCTTCCGCGCGGCCGGGTGGAAGAGGCGCTTTCCGGGCTTTTACGGTTTCTCGCCGAAGAGAAGGAACTGCTCCTGGCACGTATCGACGGGGGCTGGATTCGCGAATGCCACGGGGACCTTCGGCCCCAGCATGTCTATCTGGGGCCGCCCCTGCGCCTGATCGACCGGCTCGAATACGATGAGCGGTTGCGCCTGCGCGACCCCTTCGAAGAAATCATGGATCTCGGCCTCGAATGCGAACGCATGGGAGCGCCGTGGATCCTACCGATGCTCGTCGATGGCGTGAGCGTCTGCCTGGGTGATCGTCCCGATCCGCGCCTGATTGCATTCTATGGCGGGATGCGCGCCGTCTTGCGCGCCCGTTTCGCTATCGAACATCTCGACGGTGCGAGAGGCGAGCCCGAGCAATGGCGTGCGCGGGCGATGGCGAGCCTCGACCTGGCGTGCAGGTGCGTCTGCACTCAATCGTAAGGCACGAGATCGTAGAACGGTTCGCCGCTGTGCAGGCGCGCGATTGCGGCCGCGAACAGGGGCGCGGCGGACACGATGCCGAGCCGCGCCTGACCGGCTGCGGAGGGAGCCACCTCCACGCCGTCGCAGACAAACACCATGTCCGGGCCGTCCTCCGCGAAAAGCGCGGGCGCCCCATCGGAGAGCAGCCCATGGGCGGCCGCTGCGATCGTCCTGACCGCTCCCCTTTCCCGGCAGGCCTTGGCCGCCCGGACGATCGTGCCTCCGCTGGCGATCAGGTCGTCGACGATGATCGCTACGCATCCTTCCACTTCGCCGGCGAATAGCGAGCCCGACACCACGCCCCCGCTGCGATGCTTTTCGAGCAGGGCGTTTGTGACCGGCCGACCCAGCCGTTCTTCCAGGACGGTCCGGAACAGGTTTGCGCGCTTGGCGCCGCCGCTATCGGGAGAAACGACCGCGACCGGCTGTTCCCCAAGCAGCGGCAGGAGGTGTTCGGCAAGTACCGCCGCCGAAGGCAGGTTCTCCGCGCGGCATGAGCCGAAGGCATTCTCGAAGGCGGCGACATTGTGAATTTCGAACGTCATCAGGCAATCGGTGCCCATGGCCTCGAACAGGTTCGCGACGTAGCGCATGTTTACCGGATCGCGCGGCTTGGTCCGCCGGTCCTTGCGCGCATAGGGCAGGTAAGGCGTCACCGCCGTGACGCGCGCGGCGCCCGCCTGCTTGAGCGCGCCGATGAAGAACAGCAGCCGCATCAGTTTATCGTTGGGGGATTGCCCCGCGTCGCCTGCCAGGCTGTGGATCACGTAGACGTCGCGATTGCCGACTTCGACCAGAGGCCGGACCTTGTGTTCGCCATCGACGAAGTCGCGTTCCTCGTGCGGGCTCAGTTCCAGGCCGAGCCCGGCGGCGACGGCTTCGCCGAAACGTCGACTGGCGCCGAGCGCGAAGAGGATCGGGGGCGATGTCGGGAAAGCTGGCTGTGGCACGGTTGCGGCCTCCCTGCGTTGGAAGCCGGATGTAACAACAAACCGCGGCCGTGCCTAGCGGAGGGGCTTGGCATCAGGGGCGGGCGAGAAGCAGCCTGCCGTCCGGTGCCAGCGTCATTCCCGTGCCGAGACGGCGGCATTCCAGGTTCAAAGTTTCCGCCAGCCACTGCCTCTCTTCCACGCTGGCCCGGTTCAGCCGGAAACGTTCGAGCCTGTAAGGCAGCATCTCGAGCGTGGCGAAAGTGCCGTCCGGCAGAAGCGAGAGGAGAGGGGCCAGAACCAGGTCGGGACGAAAACTCTCGTGGCCGTGGATCCCTTCGTAATCGTTGATGAGGTCGCCGCAGCCATAGAGGATGGCCCTGTCGCGATAGATCTCGACTCCGCGGGGATGGTGGGACGAATGGCCATGCACGACGTCGGCGCCGGCTTCGGCTATCAGGAAATGGGCAAAGGCGCGTTCCTGCACCTCGATCTCGTAGCCCCAGTTGCCGCCCCGATGGATGGAGACGGCGACAATGTCACCCGTTCTCCGGTCCTGTGCGATCCTTTCGGCCAAGCGGTACGCCGAGGCATCCAGTCGGCCGCTGACGACGTGCACGCCGGGCCGCCCTGCGCCTGCAGCCCATTCCGGTGGAACCCCGGCGGAAGGGCAGGCGACGGCGTGGACGACAAGGCGGCCCCCGCCGCATGGCAAGATGGCGGGTTCTGCGGCTTCCCTTTCCTCGTGCCCGGCTCCGGCCAGGGCGAAGCCCGCCTTGGCCAGCACGTCGAGCGTCTCCGCAAGCCCTTCCTCGCCCCAGTCGAGCACGTGATTGTTGGCCAGAACGCAGCAATCGATCCCGGCCACGGAAAGGCAGGGGAGGTTGGCCGGATTCATCCGGTAGTTGATCCCCTTGGGCAGGTATTGCTCCGAAAGGGTGACGGCCGTTTCGAGATTGACGATGCGCAGGTCGGGCGCGTGCGCCTCGATCTCCGCGAGTGCATCCCCCCAGATATATTCCGGCGCGACACCGCGCGGGATCGGCCCGTTCCTGCGCTCGGCAAGCGCAATATAATCGCATGCCGACCTGCAATAGTGTTCATGGATCGCGGAAGGGGCCGGGAAGGGCTGTATCTGGTCGATCCCCCGGCCGAGCATGACATCTCCTGCCAGCATGATCTTCACCGACGGTTCTCCTCGTCCATAGGAGGCGAAGAAGCTTACGAAGCCGTCACTTTTCCGCTTCCGCGATGGAGCGGATCGTGCGGACGAAGCTGTCCGGGTTGAGCGAGATCGAGTCGATCCGCTCTTCGACCAGGAAGGCCGCGAAATCGGGATAGTTGCTGGGCGCCTGCCCGCAGATGCCGATCTTGATGTCCGCCTCGTGGGCCTTGGCGATGGCTTGGGCGACCATGCGCTTTACCGCTTCGTCCCGCTCGTCGAACAGGTCGGCCAGCAGGTCGGAGTCCCGGTCCACCCCCAGCGTCAGTTGGGTGAGATCGTTGGAACCGATCGAAAAACCGTCGAAGTGCCTGGCGAATTCCTCGGCCAGGATGACGTTCGAAGGGATTTCGCACATCATGTAGACTTGCAGGCCGTTTTCCCCGCGCCTCAGGCCGTTCTCGGCCATGGTTGCCAGCACGCGTTCCGCTTCGGCAGGCGTCCGGCAGAACGGCACCATGACGATGACATTGTCGAAGCCCAGTTCGTCGCGCACTCGCTTGAGTGCCTGGCATTCCAGGGCGAAACCCTCGCGATAGCGCTCGTTGTAATAGCGCGAGGCCCCTCGGAACCCGAGCATGGGGTTCTCTTCCAGCGGTTCGAAGGCGCTGCCGCCGACGAGGTGGGCATATTCGTTGGTCTTGAAATCGCTCAGCCGCACGATTGTCGGGTGCGGATGATAGGGCGAGGCAAGCTTGGCGATCCCGCGCGAGAGCAGGTCGACGAAGTAGTCCGCCGGGGAAGCGTAACCGCGCGTCAGTTCACTGATTGTCCGGTTGTCTTCGGCGCTGACCCGTTCCGGGTGGATGAGCGCCATCGGATGGACCTTGATAAGGTTGTTGACGATGAATTCCATGCGGGCGAGGCCGACGCCTTTCGCCGGCAGGCGCCACCACTGGAAGGCTCCGCCGGGATCGGCGATGTTTACCATCACGTTCGTGCGGGTTTCGGGCAGGGAGCCGATATCGACCTCTTCGCTCTCGAAGGCGAGCAGTCCCTCGTAGATGAGGCCCTTTTCCCCGCCGGCGCAGGAAATGGTGATATCCTGGCCGTCGCGCAGGACCTCCGTCGCGTTGCCCGTGCCGACGACGGCAGGCACGCCGAGTTCGCGGCTGACGATGGCGGCGTGGCTGGTGTTGCCGCCATGATCGGTGACGATGCCGGCGGCGCGCTTCATCACCGGCACCCAGTCGGGATCGGTGTTGCCGGTCACCAGTATCGCGCCGTCGGGGAAGCGGCCGATGTCGGCCGCGTCGCGGATGACGCAGGCCTTGCCGGAAGCGATCGCGCCGCCCACTGCCACGCCGGTCAGGACCGGTTCGGCCTTGTCCTTCAGGTGATAGGTGAGGAAGCTTGTCCGGCTGCGGCCGGACTGCACCGTTTCCGGTCGTGCCTGCACCAGGTAAAGCAGGCCGGTTTCGCCGTCCTTGGCCCATTCGAGGTCCATCGGCCTGCCGTAATGGCGCTCGACCGTGGCGGCCCATTTCCCGAGTTCGACGATCTCGTCCTCGGCGAGGACGAAGCCCTGGCGTTCGACGGGAGTCGTCTCGACAACCCTGGTCCGTTTACTGCCGCCCTTGGCATAGACCATCTTGATAGCCTTGGCCCCGCGCGTCTTCTCGATGATCGGGTGGATGCCCGGCTTGTCGAGCAAGGGTTTGAAGACGACGTACTGGTCCGGGTCGACCGCGCCCTGGACGACGGTTTCACCCAGACCCCAGGCCGCGCTGATGACAGCGGCGTCGGGAAAGCCGGTTTCCGTGTCGAGCGTGAAGATTACGCCCGAACCGGCAAGGTCCGATCTCACCATCTGCTGGACGCCGATGGACAGCGCGACTTCGAGATGGTCGAAGCCCTTGGCCTCGCGATAGCTGATCGCCCGGTCGGTAAACAGCGATGCGTAACAGCGCAGGCAGGCATCCATCAGCGCCCGGTGCCCGCGCACGTTGAGGAAGGTTTCCTGCTGCCCTGCGAAACTGGCGTCGGGCAGGTCTTCCGCCGTCGCACTGCTGCGCACGGCCACGGCCGGATTGTCCAGTTTCAGCCGTTCTGCCAGCTTGTCGTAAGCTGCGCGGATGTCTGCCGCCAGCGCGTCGGGGATCGGACTGGAAAGGATCAGTTCGCGAATGGCGCTGCCCGTTTCCTGCAGCGATGCCTTGCCTGCCTGATAGTCGCCGATCTTTTCGCGCAGCCTGGGCTCGATCCCTCCGGCGGCAATGAAGTGGCGATAGGCCGAAGCTGTAGTGGCGAACCCCGTAGGTACCCGCACGCCGCCCTTTGCCAGTTCGCGCACCATTTCCCCGAGCGATGCGTTCTTGCCGCCGACGGACGGCACGTCGCCGATTGCGATTTCTTCGAACCAGAGGATCGAGGGTTGGGTGCTGGACATTGCGCTGATCCTTTCCCTTTGCGTTCCCGGCGTGGCAAAGGCACCGGTGCCGGTGGATTCCGTTCAGGCGGTGGCCTCGTCCGGAGAGCGCATCGTACCGTGAAATGTTGACAGTTTGCTATAACCCGTTGCCGGAAAACGCTCTGTCAGCACTCGCTCAAGGATGGGTGTCGCCGGTCAGGGCATTCAAGCGCCACGCGGCAACGAGACGCATGCCTTCGGCTTCGAGCAGGGCGGCGTCCGCTTCGATTGCTTCGCGCTCGGCATCGAGCACAGCCAGCGTCGGCTTCGCGCCGACTTGCGCTTCGAGCTGGGTCCCGCGCAGGGCTTCTGCCGCCGCTTCGCTGCGCAGGCGCGATGCTTCGGCCATGCGCCGCGCCGTCACCAGGCCCTGCCAGCTGTCGATGACCATGCCTTCCAGCATCTGGTCGGCCTGCCGCAGGCGGGCCTCGCTGGCGCTGAGCTCGGCGTCGGCCACGCGGGTCTGAGCGGCGACCCGTCCGCCCGCCCAGAGCGTCCAGCGGCCGCGTATGCCGACCGCGACCGAGTCCGCCTTGTAATCGGGGAAGAACTGGTCGCGCACATGCGATGCTTCGGCGAATACCCCGACTGTGGGCAGGCCTTCCGCTTCGGCGGCGCGCACACCGGAACGGGCGACACCGACCGCCTCCCGCGCCTGGCGCAGCGCCGGGTTGGCATTGCGCGCCAGGTCGAGCGCTGCGTCGAGCGAGGCGGGAGTGGCGGGCAGGGCGGGAAGGGGGGCGAGGTCTCCCGCCGGTTTGCCTGTCAGGCGCCGGAATGCGGCCTCCGCCGAGATACGCCGTCCCTGTGCCCCGGCCAGCCCGGCATCGGCTTCGGCCTTGCGCGCCTTGGCTTGGGCAAGTTCGGAACTGGGGATTTCACCGGCATGGTAACGCAGCCTGGCCTGCCGTTCAGTTTCCGTAAGTTCGGTGACGAGCTTGCCGAAACGCGCTTCGAGCTTTCGTGCGGTCAGCGTCTCTGCATAGGAACTCACGGCCTGGACGATCGTCTGCAAGCGGGTCTGTTCGGCCTGGAGCTTGGCAATTTCGGCACCGCCCTTGGCTTGGGCAATGGCCGACGAAATCCGGCCGCCGGCATAGATCGGCATTTCAGTGGTCGCCTTCAGGGCAACCGGTTGCACGTCGTCGGCGGTGAATCCGAAGAAACCGCCATTGTCGATGCGGCCCGTCGCGACGGAACCCTCCACGCTAAGCAGCGGATTGCTTTCGGCCCGTGCCCGGTCGAGGCGGGCTTTCGCCGCTGTCTCGCCGGCATTGGCCTCGGCCAGCGCGGGAGCGTTTTCCAAGGCATCGGCGATTGCAGTGGCCAGGTCCTGCGCGGTTGCGGCAGGCGCGGCGGCAATACACGGCAAGGGCGCAAGGGCCAGAAACAGGCGGCGCATCGACAACTCGCTTCAGTTGAAAGCGTTACCGGGTTTGACACCCAATTTCTTGAAGACCAGCGCAGCCGGGCAGAACCCGGTGAAGCTGGCCTGGATCATGTTGACCCCGGCAACGATCGTCAGGACGATCCACCAAGGGTGGACATAGATCGACAGCAGCGCGCTGGCGAGGACGACGCATCCGGCGAAACGGAGGACAGCTGTATCGAGAGTCATGACCTTGGTCTCCTAGTCGAAGCGGAGCTTACGGATGCCGAGCGAGTGAAGCATGAGCTTTTCGTAGAAAGGTTCGCTTTCGCCCTTGCGCACCTTGCGCAGGAAGTACTTCTCGAATCCGATCTTGGCGAGATGGACCCATTTACCGCTCGCCGACCAGTTGCGGTTGCGTGGCGGGATCTGGGGTTCGGCGACGAAGACGACGCCGCCATCGCCGAAGTCGGCAAGGCATACCGCGTTCCAGCTCGCCTCGGCGGTCGGTTCGAGCCCGTCGAGCTCGCGCTTGAGGTTGATCGCGATGGCGGTCACCATCGATTCGATCATGAAGCCGGTCTTGGGCACGCCCACCGGCACCGGGGTCGGGCCCACCGGCGGGATCGCAACGCAGACGCCCAGCGAATAGACGTTCTTGAAAGTCGGATTGCGCTGGTGGTTGTCGGCCAGGATGAAACCGCGCGGATTGACCAACCCTTCGATGCCCATGACGGCCGGAACGCCGCGGAAGGCCGGGAGGATCATCGAAAAGCCGAAGGGAAGGTCGTGTGTTGCCTTGACCGAACCGTCTTCGGCAATTTCTTCGACGTGCATCGTGCCGTCTTCGACTTTGGCGATCTTTGCGCTGGTGATCCATTTGATGTGCCGCTCGCGCATTTCGCTTTCGAGCAGGCCCTTGGTGTCGCCCACGCCGTCGAGGCCGAGGTGGCCGATGTAGGGTTCGGCGGTGATGAAAGTCATCGGCACGCGGTCGCGGGTCTTGCGGCGGCGGAGTTCTGTGTCGAGGATCATCGCGAATTCGTAGGCCGGGCCGTAGCACGAAGCGCCCTGGGCCGCGCCGACGACGATCGGGCGGGGATTCTTCGCCAGTTCCTCGAACGCGTCGGCGGCGGCTTCCGCATGGTCGGTCTTGCAGATCGACTGGGTGAAGCCCCCGTGCGGTCCGAGTCCCTCGATCTCGTCGAAGGCCAGGTCGGGGCCGGTCGCGATCACGAGGTAATCGTAGGCGAGCGAGGTGCCGTCGTTGAGTTCCAGCCGGTTTTCCGCCGGGTGGACGCGCTTTGCCCCGATGGGTGTGAA
>JAQVEQ010000124.1 GCA_028697875.1 Novosphingobium sp.
CTTCCTCCAGGTCCGCCCGCATCGCGTGTTCCAGCGCGAGGGGACGGTCCTGTTCACCCGGGTGCCGATCAGCTTCACCACTGCGGCACTGGGCGGAACGATCGAGATCCCCGGTCTCGACGGCGAAGCGATCGGCATCGACATCCCGTCCGGCATCCAGTCGGGCAAGCAATTGCACAAGCGCGGTGCCGGCATGCCGGTACTGCAAGGGCGCGGACGCGGCGATATGGTGGTCGAAATCGCGGTCGAAACGCCGACCAAGCTGACCGCCCGGCAGAAGGAATTGCTGCGCGAATTCCAGGAAACCGAGACTGGCGAGGAATGCCCGGAAAGCCGCGGTTTCTTCGACCGGCTCAAAGACGCCTGGAACGACCTGACCGAATAAAGGGATAGGACTGACGCGCGCGTTTCGCGGGTCAGCCCATCCTTTCGATCACTTCCCGCCTGACCTTGCCGACCAGGCCCGGGTCTGCGGTCAGCCGTCCTTCCTCCTCGTCCAGGACGGCAAGGAAAGCCGCACGCTTGTAGCGCGCGATGTCCGCCTGCGGCATCGGTTCCTCCAAGGTCGAGACGACGAGGTCGATCATCCGCTCGGCCCCGTGCAACCGCCCCCAGAGGTAGTCGTTTTCGCGATAGGCGCGGCTGAAGAAGGCCCCGAAATTGTAGAACTCGATCCCGCGCAGGGTCGCCCGCGTCCCGCCTTCGCGGATCGAACGGGCATCTTCCGGGGAAATGCGGTCGACCTTGACCGGGTCGAATTCGGTCAGGCCTTCGTTGCGCAGCAGCGGCAGAGTCGCGACGTCGAAGAACGGAAAGCCGAGATAGGCAAGCAGCATACGGCGGCGCAGTGCCTTGGGCATGGCCGCCAGTTCCCCGGCGAACATCGCCTCCACTTTCTCGTCCACTGCCGGCAAGTCGCGCAGGCGCGCCAGATCGTCGATCACCTCGCCGGGGTTGACCATGACCTTGTGCGCGTCGGACGCGAATTGCGCCCCCAGCCAATCGACGGACTCCCGCTCGAAATAGAGCGCGAGCGCATCGTAGACGAGCTTCTTGGCCCGTTCGCGATCGGCTTCGGGAATCTCGGGATCGGCTTCCCATTCGCGCGACAGGCGGCGGGCCAGGAACCGCAGGCGGCGAATGCGAAAGGCGATGTCGTGGGCGCGCAGGAAAGCGATTGCCTCCTTGCTCGCGCCGCCCTTGGGGTCGGACAGCCGTTCCAGCCCCTGCGCGGCCAGTTCGGCCCGCAAGCGCTCGGCAATCGCTTCCGGGCCGTGCAGGCCAAGATCCGGCACGGCTTCGAACACCGTGCGCGCCATGTGGTCGAGGATCCCGGCGAATTTCGCCTGGGCATAGCCGTGGAAGGCGAAACCGGCCTTTTCCGCCGCCGCCTGCTGGGCCTTGGAGCGCCAGCCCCGCAAGCGGCGCCGGGTCGGCCGGTCGAGAAACAGAGTGTGGCCGAACAGTTGCTCGACCGCCTGCTCCACCTCGGGCCGCAGAGTCGCGACGATCAGTTGCAGGCGTTCGGCCTCGCGCGATTGTTCTGCCAGCACTTCCAGGTTGTCGCGGATCGGCTGTTCGCGCGGGATCGTGGACAGCGATCCGAAAATCGCCCCGAAAAAGCCGACCGGACGGGTGCGGGCTGCGTCGGCGCCGCTCGAACGATCGGGCCGGGGATCGATATAGACGAAGCGCCGGTCGACCTCGCGCTGGGCCGGGCGGATCGTCAGCCGGCCCGCCGCTTCGGCGAAAGGCGCGTTGACCAGTACCGATCCGTCGATGAGCGAAACGGTTTCCGCGTCGCCCCGCCGGACATGCCCCGGCATCACCCGCTTGAGAAACCGCTCGCGAGTCGCCCAGTCGTGCCCATGTTCGCGCCCCAGCGCGTCGATCTCGGCCAGTTGCAGCGGCGGGAAGGCACCGGGAAAACTCGCGGTCGAACGGGCGGCGAAAACCAGTTCCAGCGGGTCCGCCAGGCCAGTGCCGCCTTCCGGCGGCGTGCGGCCATGGAAGCCGATGGGCAGGCGGTGCTCGCTTTCCTCGACCACCGGCGGGCTGTTGAGCCGGAGCAAGGCCGGGTACCCGCGAAAATCGGTCGCGGTGACGAACAGGTCGATCGGATGGCCCGCAGGCAGCAGCGGAGCTTCGGCCGCCACGCTGCGCATGGCCGTCAGCGCCTTGCACAACAGGCGCGAGAACCCGATTCCCGAAAAGGGCGGCGCGAACCAGCGGCTGCGGATGAAACGGGAAAGCTTGGCCCGCACTTCCTTGCGCGTTTCCGGCGCCACACTTTCGGACACGGCATTGCCGGGCCGGGTGAGGAGGAACTGGACGAGCGGCCACGCCCACCGCTTGGCAAGGTGCGACCAGGGGCGCGCCTCCGGATCGAGCAGCTTGTCGACATCGGCCATGTCCAGCCACAGCTCGGTCAAGGGTTCGAGCGAGCGGCCCGAATGGATCGCTTCTGCCAGGAACACGGCGTTGATCCCGCCGGCGCTGGCCCCGGTCAGGATGTCGGGCAGGACGCGCAGCAGAAGCCCCTGTTCCGTGTCGATATGCTGCAAGAGGTCGCGGTAGACGGTTTCGCTGCCTTCCGGGCAAGCCTCGCCCGCGTGGATCGAGCGGCTGGCGCGGGCGAGTTTCCATATCTCCTTGGTGACGCCATGCATGTACACGGCGAGGCTGACGCCGCCATAGCAGACCAGAGCAATGCGAAGTTCCTTTTGCCTCATCGGTGCATAGTGATGGTTTGAAAGGAGGAAAGCAATTGCGTTCCTTTTATGTTCCAGCTATCGCACGGCCATGGCCAAGACCAAACGCCGCTATGTCTGCCAGGCTTGTGGCAGTGTTTCGCACCGCTGGCAGGGGCAATGCCCCGACTGCGGGGAATGGAACACCCTGGCCGAAGAAGCGCCCGCGACCGTCTTTTCGCAGAAACACGACCTGTCCTCGGGCGGGCGGGCGATCGCCTTCGAACCGCTCGATACGCCGGGCAAGGCGCTGGAACGCCGCCCGACCGGGCTGGCGGAATTCGACCGCGCGCTAGGCGGCGGACTGGTTCCCGGTTCGGCCATCCTGATGGGCGGCGACCCCGGCATCGGCAAATCGACGCTGCTGTTGCAGGCGGCCGGACGGATTGCCCGGGCGGGCGGGGACGTCGTTTACGTCAGCGGGGAAGAAGCGGCCGGGCAAGTGCGGATGCGCGCGTCGCGGCTCGGACTTGCCGACGCACCGATCCGGCTCGCCGCCGCGACATCGGTGCGCGACATCCTCACCACGCTGAACGGGATGGAGCCGCCCGCGTTGCTGGTGATCGATTCTATCCAGACCATGCATTCCGACACGATCGAGGGCGCACCCGGCACGGTCAGCCAGGTACGCGGCTGCGCTTTCGAACTGATCCGCTATGCCAAGGAAAGCGGCGCGGCGCTGGTCCTGGTTGGCCATGTCACCAAGGACGGGGCGATCGCCGGGCCGCGCGTGCTCGAACACATGGTCGACGTGGTGATGAGCTTCGAGGGGGAACGCAGCCACCAGTACCGCATTCTGCGCAGCCTCAAGAACCGCTTCGGCGCCGTCGACGAAATCGGCGTCTTCGCCATGGCCGGCGAAGGGCTGGAAGAAGTCTCCAACCCTTCGATGCTGTTCCTTTCCGGCCGGGACGAACCGCTGGCGGGCAGCGCGGTGTTCCCGGCGCTCGAAGGGACAAGGCCGGTGCTGGTCGAGATCCAGGCCCTGATCGTACGGCTGCAGAGCGGCGCCACCCCGCGTCGCGCCGTGGTCGGGTGGGACAGCGGCCGGCTGGCGATGCTGCTCGCCGTGCTGGAATCGCGCTGCGGCCTCAATTTCTCGAGCGCGGAAGTCTATCTCAACGTCGCGGGCGGCTATCGCCTGGCCGATCCGGCGGCGGACCTGGCCGTGGCCGCCGCGCTGGTTTCGGCACTGGCGGACCGGCCTCTGCCTTCGGGCTCCGTCTGGTTCGGCGAAGTCTCGCTGGCGGGTGAGGTCCGGCCGGTCGCGCATCCGGGCGTGCGCCTGCGCGAGGCGCTCAAGCTCGGTTTCGACCGCGCCCATGGCCCCGCCGGGGCAGGGGAGAAAACCGGCAACATCGGCTTCGAAGGCCTCGCTTCGCTCGCAAAGCTCGTTGACCGGATCGTCACCAAAATCTAAGGCTGCGAAGCCATGACCGGCTTCGACATCATCGTACTCGTTCTGATCGGAATCGGAGCCATCGGGGGCTTCGTTCGCGGCTTCGTGGAAGAAGTGCTCTCGCTGGGGGCATGGATCCTGACCCTGTTCGTGATTCACACCCTGCACACGCCCGTCACGACGTGGCTCATGCAATACATGCACAACGAAATCACGGCCTCCGTCGTCGCATTCGCCCTGCTGCTGATCGTCCCCTATGCCGGGGTCAAGCTGATCGCGAGCTGGCTGGGCCATGCATCCCGGTCATCCCTGCTCGGCCCGGTGGATCGCGTGCTCGGCCTCGGTTTCGGTGCGCTCAAGGGCACGATCATTGCCGTTCTGGCCTTTTCCATCCTCGTGCTCGGCTACGATACCGCGTGGGGGCCGACCGGCCGCCCCACGTGGATCACGACCGCGAAAAGCTATCCCTTCATCAACACGGCTGCGGACGAACTGGTGCAGATAATCAAGGAGCGCCGCCTCGCCATCGAAGAACGCGACAGGCAGCTCGAACGCCCCGCGAAATGAGCGGCGCGGCACGGCTTTACACGCCTGAACTGCTCGGGCTGGCCGTGCGGCTGGCCGACTATCCCCACGATCCCGGCCTGCCGCTGCATGGCGAAGCGCGCTCTGCGAGTTGCGGCAGCACGCTGGCGCTCGACCTCGCGCTGGATGCCGGTGGCCGGATCGAACGGCTCGGAATGAAAGTCCATGCCTGCGCCGTAGGCCAGGCAGCCGCGGCGCTGTTCGCGGACGCTGCCGCCGGGCGAACCGCGGACGACATCGTCCGGACCGAAACCGCCATTGCCATCTGGCTGGCCGGGGAAGGGGAGTTGCCCGATTGGCCGGGGCTGGCCACGATCGAACCTGCGCGCGCTTTTCCGGGCCGGCACGGGGCCATCATGCTGCCGTGGAGAGCCGCCGCACAGGCGCTTTCCAAGGCTGGCACCAGCCGCTAGAGCACCGCTTTCCGGGAGAGCAGAGGGAACCGCATGGCCAGCACAGCAATGCCCGCAACACAGCAGGAAGACGAAGCCGACATCCGTCTCGTCATCGCCGCCTCTTCGGCGGGCACGGTGTTCGAATGGTACGATTTCTTCATCTACGGCACGCTTTACGCGATCATTTCGCAGGCCTTCTTCCCTGCGGGTAACGAAACGCTTTCCGTCCTTCTCACCTGGGCCACTTTCGCCATCGGCTTCGGTTTCCGCCCGATCGGGGCGATCCTGTTCGGGTTCCTGGGCGACCGGCTGGGGCGGAAATACACCTTCCTCGTCACGGTGACCCTGATGGGCATCGCCACGGCGGGCGTGGGCCTTGTGCCGAACGCCGAATCCATCGGCCTTGCCGCACCGCTGATCGTGATCGGCCTGCGCATCCTGCAAGGGCTCGCCCTGGGCGGGGAATACGGCGGCGCGGCGATCTATGTCGCGGAACATGCCCCGCCGGAGAAACGCGGCTTCTACACCAGCTTCATCCAGGGCAGCGTCGTCGGCGGTTTCGTCCTGAGCATCGCCGTGGTGCTGCTGTGCCGCTTCGCGATCCCGGCAGACGCTTTCAGCGCCTGGGGCTGGCGCATTCCGTTCCTGGTGTCGCTGCTCCTGCTTGCCATCTCGTTGTGGATGCGTTTCAAGCTTTCGGAAAGCCCCGTCTTCCGGGCCATGAAGGATGCCGGCGAAACCGCCCACAATCCCTTCATCGAAAGCTTTACCTATCCCGGCAACAAGAAGCGCATCTTCGTTGCCCTGTTCGGGGTGACGGCCGGCCTGACGACAATCTGGTACACTGCCTTCTTCACCAGCCTTTCGTTCCTGCGCGGGCCGATGCGAGTGGACGGGCTGACCGTGGAGCTGACGCTGTTCGTTGCCGGCATGATCGCCATGTTCTTTTACCTGCCGGTCGGCAAATGGTCCGACAGGGTAGGGCGCAAGAAGCCTATCATCATCGGCAATATCCTGACTCTCATCCTGCTGTTCCCTCTGTTCTGGGCCATGGGCCACCTCGCCAATCCGGGCATTGCCGAAGCGGCGAAGGCGAACCCGGTGCGAGTCGAAGGCATGGCCTGCGCCACGGATCCCTTCGGCGAACTGGTCGGCAGCGAACCGAGCGCGTGCGGGCAACTGCTCGAAACGCTGGTCGCAAGCGGGGTGCCTTACACCATCGTGAAAAGCGACACCCTGCGGCTGACCGTGGGCGGCGAGGAGATCGCGCTGCCGCAGGAATGGATGGCGGACAACGCGGCCCGCAAGGCAGGCGTCGAACAGGCGCTGGCGCAATACGGGTTCGATTTCTCCCCGCAGTATCCCCCGCTCATCAACCTTGCCGGTATCGTTGCAGTACTGCTCGCCCTAGGGGTGCTTTCGGCCCTGACATACGGCTCCGCGGCTGCCCTGCTGGCCGAGATGTTCCCGCCCAGGATCCGCTACAGCTCCATGTCGATTCCCTACCATATCGGCGCGGGCTATTTCGGCGGGTTCCTGCCGCTGATCGCCAGCTACATCGTCGCCAAGTCCGGCGATGCCTATGCGGGGCTGTGGTACACGTGGGTTTTCGTGCTGATTGCGCTGGTGGTCGGCATCTGGGGGATCCCGTCCGGTCCCCCGCGCGATTTTGCCGATGACACCGACTGATCTTCCCCCGCCCAGCCTTCGCCTGCGGCTCGACCGCACCGCCCTTGCGGACAACTGGCGCGCGCTCGACCGGCTGTCGGGCAGCGCCAGTGCCGGTGCGGCGGTCAAGGCCGACGCCTACGGCATCGGCGTGGAGGCGGCGCTTCCCGCCCTGCACGACGCCGGTGCGCGCGATTTCTTCGTCGCCCATTGGAGCGAAGTCGCCGACGTCCTGCCCCATGTGCCCGGACAGGCGATCTCGGTGCTGCACGGCCCGCTGACGGTAGAGGACTGCGCCTATGCCCGTGCGAGCGGCGCGCGGCCAGTCATCAACAGCATGTACCAGGCCCGCCTCTGGCTGAAAACCGGCGGCGGCCCGTGCGACCTGATGGTCGATACCGGGATGAACCGGCTCGGCATCGCCATGAACGAACTGGGCGAGGCCGACATCGCCCGGCTCCAAATCGACATCCTGCTCTCGCACCTTGCCTCGGCGGACGAGGACAGCCCGCTCAACGCCACGCAGCTCGCCCGCTTCACCGAAGCCTGCGCCGCCATTCCCGCCCGCCGCAGGAGCCTGGCGAGCAGCGCGGGCATCGTTCTCGGCAAGGAATATACCTTCGACGTCACCCGCCCGGGCCTCTCGCTTTACGGGGGCATTCCCCGGCCCGAACTGGAAGGGGAAATCCGCCAGGCCGCCACGATCGAAGTTGCCCTGATCCAGTGCCGGGACGTCCTGCCGGGCGACAGCATCGGCTACAACGCCACGTTCGTTGCCGAACGCCCAATGCATGTCGGCGTCGTCTCGCTCGGCTATGCCGACGGCTTCCTGCGCAGCTGGGGCGGCAAGGGAATGCTGCGCAGCAATGATGCCGCACTTCCGCTGCTTGGCCGCATCTCGATGGACATGGTCGTGGTCGATCTCGCTGCAGCGCCGCAATTGCGGGAAGGAGACTGGATCGAAGTGCCCTATTATCTGCCCGATGCGGCCGCGACCACCGGCCTTTCGCAGTACGAGTTGCTGACCGTTCTGGGACACCGTTTCCAGCGCCTCTAGCCTGATTGTTGCGCTGCACACACTGCGCATGCTAAGTGCAGCATTTCCGGGGCATGAAAGAGGAGAGCGCCGATGGCCAAGGCGAGTGGGACCGAAGGCGGTCCGGTCATCATCAAGAAATACGCCAACCGGCGTCTCTACAATACCAGTTCGTCCAGCTACATCACTCTTGACGACCTTTCGAGGATGACACGCGAAGGCGTCGACTTTCAGGTTCTCGACGCCAAGACCGGTGCCGACATTACTCATTCGATCCTGACCCAGATCATCATGGAAGAAGAGTCGAACGGGGAACAGATGCTGCCCGTCAGCTTCCTGCGCCAGCTGATCGGCATGTATGGCAATTCGATGCAGTCGATGATGCCGCATTATCTCGAAGCGACGATGCAGAACTTCCTCACCAACCAGAAGAAGCTGCAGGAAGCGTTCAAGAACGGCGTATCGGCCAATCCCTTCACCCGTCTTGCCGAAACCAACATGGCGATGCTGAAAGCCGCGACCTCGGCCTTCATGCCCGGCGAAGGCAAGGGACAGGACAAAGGCGAAGCCGGCGCGGCGGAAGCAGTGGCGGACGACAAGGACGAGCTGGCTTCGCTGCGCGAGCAGATGGCCGAAATGCAGAAGAAGCTCGACTCGCTGG
>JAQVEQ010000125.1 GCA_028697875.1 Novosphingobium sp.
ATTGTCCGGCGCCGCCGCGCTGTGGACGTTGGTCAATTGCCCACCCCGCTGCGACTAGCCTCACCTGCGGTTCGGCAAGTCTCGCTCCCCTCCCGCTTGCGGGAGGGGCCGGGGGTGGGCCTGCATGACGTCCGCTCACCACCCCGAACATGACATTGTGCGCTTCGAAGTACGCGAAAAAGCAGATACCCCACCGCCCAACTAAACAAAGCTGTAGGGGTCGATATCCACGCTCACCCGGACGCTGTTGGGCATCTGGAATTGTCCCAACCACTGGCGGATCACGTCCTGCAGATTGGCCGAGCGCCGCGCGTTGATGAGCAGGCGGTAGCGGTAGCGGCCGCGCAGCAGGGCGAGCGGGGCCGGGGCCGGGCCGAGGATGGCGATGTCGGGCAGTTCCGGGCGCTTGCCGCCGATGGCGCGGGCGGCGTCGCGGGCTTCGGCTTCGTCCTCGCTCGACACGATGATCGCGGCCCAGCGGCCGAACGGCGGGGCCCCGGCATCGCGCCGGGCCTCGGTTTCGGCGGCGTAGAAGGCATCGCGGTCCCCGGCGGCAAGCGCGGCGATCACCGCCGCTTCGGGGTGGCGGGTCTGGATCAGCACTTCGCCCGGCTTGGACCCGCGCCCGGCGCGGCCCGCGACCTGGGCGATCTGCTGGTAAGTCCGCTCCGCCGCGCGCAAGTCCCCGCCTTCGAGGCCGAGATCGGCGTCGATCACCCCGACCAGCGTCAGCTCGGGGAAGTGGAACCCCTTGGTCACGAGCTGGGTGCCGACGATCACGTCGATCTGCTTCGCTTCGGCCAGCGCGATGAATTCCGCCGCGCGTTCGGGGGTGTTGAGCGTGTCCGACGTGGCCACCGCGACCCGCGCGCCGGGCAGCAGTTCGGCCACTTCGTCGGCGATCCGTTCCACCCCCGGGCCGCAGGCGACCAGGCAGTCTTCCGTCCCGCATTCGGGGCATGACGGGGGCGGGGGCACTTCGTGTCCGCAATGGTGGCAGGCCAGCCGCCGGGAAAAGCGGTGTTCGACCAGCCAGGCGCTGCAATTGGGGCACTGGAAGCGGTAGCCGCAGTTGCGGCACAAGGTCAGCGGGGCATAGCCGCGCCGGTTGAGGAACAGCAGCGACTGTTCGCCGCGTTCCAGCCGCGCTTGCAGTTCCTCGACCAGGTGGGGGGCGATCCAGTGGCCGCGCGGCGGGGGATCGGCGCGCAAGTCGATCACGGAAATGTCCGGCAATTGCGCCCCGCCATAGCGGGCGGCCAGTTCGATCCGCCGGTAGATCCCGCTTTCGGCCATTTGCAGGCTTTCGAGCGCGGGCGTGGCGCTGGCGAGGATCACCGGGATCTGCGCGAACCGGCCGCGCATCACGGCCACGTCGCGCGCGTTGTAGCGCACCCCGTCGTCCTGCTTGAAACTGACTTCGTGCGCTTCGTCGACCACGATCAGGCCGAGCCGGGCATAAGGCAGGAACAGGGCGGAGCGGGCGCCGACCACCACTTGCGCCTCACCGCTGGCGATCGCCCGCCATGCCCGGCGGCGCTCGGTCGATTTGAGCGAGCTGTGCCAAGTGACGGGCGGCGCGCCGAAGCGTTCCTCGAACCGTTTGAGGAACGCTTCGGTCAAGGCGATTTCGGGCAGCAGGACCAGCACTTGCCGTCCTTCTTCCAGTGCCGCCGCGATGGCTTCGAAATAGACTTCGGTCTTGCCCGATCCGGTCACCCCGTCGAGCAGGAACGGGGCGAAGCCGCCTTGCTTCACGGCGGCGATGAACAGGCCGGCGGCCTCCTGCTGTTCGGGATTGAGCGTGGGGACGGCATGGCCCGGTTCGGCGCGGGGGAAGGGCCGGTCGCAATCGACGGCCACGGGTTCGAGCGCGCCCGCATTGGCCAGCCCGCGCAGCACCCCTTCGGAAACGCCCGCGATCGCGGCCAGTTCGCGCAAGGTGGCCTGTTCGCCCCGGAGCGAATCGAGCGCAACGGCGCGTTGCGGCGTCATGCGTTGCGGTTCCACCCCCGACAGGCGGTATTCGGTCATCGTCGCCGGACCTTTGAGCGCGCCGCCGCTCGACAGGACCATGCGCGCGACGCTGGCGGGCGCGGCGCAGTAGTAATCCGCCGTCCATTCCACCAGCCGCCTGAGTTCGGCCGACAGGGGCGGCACCGGCAGCAGGCCGGCAAGGGGGCGCAGCTTGCTGTCGGGGACGGAGGTGGCCTCCAGCCGTCCTTCGTCCCACACGATGCCGACGATCTGGCGCGGGCCGAGCGGCGCGAGCACGACCGAGCCCGGTTCCACGGCCATGCCGCCGGGCACGCGGTAGTCGAGCGGGCCGAGCGCGGCATTGAGGACGAGGAGGCGGACGCGGTTCATGGGCAGGCGTTATATGGGGGGCGCCAAGGCCTCGCGGCAAGCGCGGCGGTGCGGGAATGCCCGGATCGCTTGGGCGGCAGCACGCAAACCTAGCGAATATGGCCGGGCTTGGCTAAGGCGTCAGGGAATCGCTTACCCAGCCGGAGCCCCCGCATGAAATTCTTCGCCGACACCGCCGAAATCGAGGACATCAAGGAACTGGCCGCCACCGGCCTGCTCGACGGCGTCACCACCAACCCGTCGCTGATCCACAAGTCGGGCCGCGACTTCATGGAAGTGACGAAGGAAATCTGCGCCATCGTGGACGGCCCGGTCAGCGCCGAAGTGGTCGCGCTGGACCACCAAACCATGATGAAAGAGGCCGAAGTCCTGCGCAAGCTCGCGGACAACGTCTGCATCAAGGTGCCGCTGACGATCGACGGGCTCAAGACCTGCAAGGCGCTGACCGGCGATGGCACCATGGTCAACGTGACGCTGTGCTTCTCGGCCAATCAGGCGCTGCTCGCGGCCAAGGCGGGCGCGACGTTCGTGTCGCCGTTCGTCGGCCGCCACGACGACAACGGCTTCGACGGCATGGACCTGATCCGCGACATCCGCCTGATCTACGACAACTACGCCTTCGAGACGGAAATCCTGGTCGCTTCGGTGCGCCATGTCGTCCACGTGCTGGAAAGCGCGCGGATCGGCGCCGACGTGATGACCGCGCCGCCGGCCGTGATCCGCGGCCTCGTCAAGCACGTGCTGACCGACAAGGGCATCGAAGGCTTCCTGGCCGACTGGGCCAAGACCGGGCAGACGATTCTCTGATCTCGTTATGCCCTGCGTCATCCTGAACTTGTTTCAGGATCCATTTCGCTTCTAGGTCAGGAGCTGCGCGTGGGGCATAATGGATGCTGAACCGAGTTCAGCATGACGATGAAGGACATATAGTTCGGGTTTCATGGCAGACGAATCGCCTCTCGACCGCTTCAAATCCGCACTCACCGGCGCCAGCCGGGCCATTGCGCACGAGCCGGAACTGGAGCTGGCTTGGACGGCCGATGCCCCGGCGCAGTCGGGAAAGAACTTGCGCGTGCCGATGCCGGGGCGCGGCCTGCCGCATGAAAAGGCGATGGAAGCGCGCGGCTTTGCCGACAGTTTCTCGCTGCGCCTGCGCCATCACGACGATGGGCTGCACATGCGCAATGCCCCGGTCGAAGCGGCGGCGCGCGCCTGTTACGACACGGTCGAGACAGTCCGTTACGAGGCGCTGGGTTCGCGCGATTACGCCGGGATCCGGCAGAACCTCGTCGCGGCGGACACCGTGCGGCTGGCGTCCGATCCCATCGCCCGGGCGGCTACGCCCGGCGAAGTCCCGGTGCAGGTCGCGCTCGGCCTGCTGCTGCGCGAACGCCTGACGGGCGAGCCGGTGCCCGAAGTCGCGCGCAAGGGCGTCGACATGGTGCGCGGCTGGATCGAGGACCGGGCCGGCACCGATTTCGACAAGCTGGCCCATTCGCTGGAAGACCAGCAGGCGTTCCAGGACCTGTCGCTCGACATGCTGCGCCACCTCGAACTGGTGCAGGCCGAACCGGTCGAACCCGAAATGCTCGACAACGAGGACGAGCAGGAGGACGAGGAAGGCGGCGAGGAAGAGGAAGGCGAGGAGGATTCCGAATCCGGCCAGGACATGCGCCGCGAGATGGCCGGCGAAATGGAAGAGGGCGAACAGGGCGACGAGACGGAGTCCCAGCCCGAACCCGACGGCGAAATGGGCGAATCCGACGTCGACGACGAAGGCGAGGAGGGGATGCTCCCCGTCCGCCCCAACCGTCCGTGGACCGACCTGCCGGCCGATTTCGAATACAAGGTCTATACCGAACGGTTCGACGAAATCGTCGGCGCGGAAGAGTTGTGCGACGAAGAAGAGCTGACTCGCCTGCGCGCCTATCTCGACAGCCAGCTGACCGGCTTGCAGGGCGTTGTCACCCGGCTCGCCAACCGGCTCCAGCGGCGGCTGATGGCGCAGCAGAACCGCAGCTGGGATTTCGACCAGGAAGAAGGCTTGCTCGACGCCGCGCGGCTGGCCCGCGTGATCGTCAGCCCTGGCCATTCGCTGTCCTACAAGATCGAACACGACGTCGAGTTCAAGGACACCGTCGTCACTTTGCTGATCGACAATTCCGGCTCGATGCGCGGGCGGCCGATCTCGATCGCGGCGATCAGCGCCGACGTGATGGCGCGCACGCTGGAACGCTGCGGGGTGAAAGTGGAAATCCTCGGCTTCACTACCCGCGCGTGGAAGGGCGGGCAGAGCCGGGAGGCCTGGCTGGCCGAAGGCAAGCCGGCGAATCCGGGCCGCCTCAACGACTTGCGGCACATCGTCTACAAGAAGGCCGACGAACCGTGGCGCCGCGCGCGCCGCAATCTCGGCCTGATGATGCGCGAAGGGCTGCTCAAGGAAAACATCGACGGCGAAGCGCTGCTGTGGGCGCACAGCCGCCTGCTGGCCCGGCCGGAAGACCGCCGCATCCTGATGGTCATTTCCGATGGCGCGCCGGTCGACGATTCGACGCTCAGCGTGAACAACGCGGGCTATCTCGAAGCGCACTTGCGCAAGGTGATCGAATGGATCGAGCGGCTGAGCCCGGTCCAGCTGATCGCCATCGGCATCGGCCACGACGTCACCCGCTACTACAAGCGGGCCGTCACCATCATGGACGCCGAACAGCTCGGCGGCACGATTATCGAACAGCTGGCCGACCTGTTCGAAGTGGAGTGACCCCATGGACGTAACCGAGGCGGTGCTGTCGCGCCGCGCCATTCGCGCCTTTGCCGACCGCCCGGTTCCGCTCGATACGATCCGCGCCATCCTCGACAAGGCGCGCTGGGCGCCGTCGGGCTGCAATTTCCAGCCGTGGGAAGCCAGCGTCCTGACCGGGGAGCCGCTGCGCCAGTTGCAGGCGCAGATGCAGGCCGCCGAAAAGCAGGACCCGATCGAATACGACTGGTCGGCCCCGGGCGTGGACCCGGTCTACAAGGCGCGTGTCCAGGCCGTCGGGGCGGCGCGGGCCAAGGTGATCGGGATGGACCGCGACGCCAGGGAAATGCGCCGCGCCTTCGTGGCCCAGAACACCGTCTCGTTCGGCGCGCCGGCCGTGCTGTTCTGCTATTTTCCGCGCCTGATGAAGGAGCCGCAGTGGTCCGACGTCGGCATGTGGCTGCAAACGATCATGCTGCTCGCGCGCGAGGCGGGGCTGGACACCTGCCCGCAGGAATACCTCGCCGACCACGCCTGCCTGATCAAACGCTTCCTCGGCGTGGACGACGAACGCTACATCTTCTTTTGCGGCCTCGCTATCGGCTACCGCGATCCGGCTGCCCCGGTGAACCAGTTCGAACGCGAACGCGTACCGCTCGATCAACAGGTGCGTTTCCTCGGCTTCTGAGCTTGCGGGCGAAGGCGGCCTCGCCTAGCCACCGCACCCATGTTGTGGATCCCGATCACGCTTGGCGCGTCGGCGGCGCAGGTCGTGCGCAATGGGGCGCAGGCATCGTTGACGGGCAAGATCGGCACGCTCGGGGCGACGCAGGTGCGGTTCGTCTTCGGGTTTCCGTTCGCCGTGCTGTTCCTGCTCGCCGGGCGCGAGCTGACGGGCGAGAACCTGCCGCATATCGGGGCGGAGGCCTTGCGCTGGGGCGTGCTGGGCGCGGTCGGCCAGATTGCCGCCACGGCGCTGATGCTGGCGGTCATGCACCGCCGCGCGTTCGGCGTCGCCTATGCCTATATCAAGACCGAGCCGGTGATCGTCGCCGTGCTCGGCGCGCTGCTGCTGGGGGACCGGCTTCCGCCGCTCGGCTGGGTGGCGGTGGTGGTCGTGACGGCGGGCGTCCTGTTCGCTTCGGTCAAGCCGGGCGAGTTCGCGAACCTGATTCACGAGCGGGGCATGATCGCCATGGGGGTGCTGGCGGGGGGCCTGTTCGGCCTGTCCGCCATTGCCTTTCGCGGCGCGATCAACAGCCTGGCCGAAGGCAGTTTCCTCATCCGTTCGCTGACGATCCTCGTCCTCACGCTTGGCATCCAGGCGGGCCTGCTCGGCCTGTGGCTGGCACTGCGCGACCGGGCGGCGTTTTTCGGCTCGCTGCGGGAATGGCGCCAGTCGATCGGCGCGGGCTTCCTCGGCGCGCTGGCCTCGGCCTGCTGGTTCACGGCCTTTTCGCTGACGGCGGCGGCCAATGTCCGCACTCTGGGGCTGGCGGAAATGCCGCTGGCCGCGCTGCTTTCCGGCAAGCTGACCGGCAAGGGTATGGCGCGGCACGAAGTGGCCGGGCTCGCCATGGTCATGGCGGGCGTGGGGCTGCTGCTGTGGTCGGTCGCGGCTTGACGTTTGAAGGGCCGTGCGTAAGGCCCGCCCCATGAGCGAACCTGCCCCGTTGAAGCTGTTCAACAGCCTGACCCGCCAGCTCGAAGTGTTCGAGCCCGTCCATCCCGGCGAAGCGCGCGTCTATTCCTGCGGGCCGACGGTCTACAACTATCCGCATATCGGCAACATGCGGGCCTATGTCTTCGCCGACGTGCTCGGCCGCACGCTGACGTGGAAAGGCTACAAGCTGACCCATGTCATCAACATCACCGATGTCGGCCACCTGACCGACGATGCCGACGCGGGCGAGGACAAGATGGAAAAGATGGCGGCCGAGAAGGCCCAGTCCATCTGGGACATCGCCGAACATTACAAGCAGGCCTACTGGGCCGACGTGCGCGCGCTCAATATCCGCCAGCCCGCGCAGTGGACGGTGGCGACGGACTACGTGCCCGCCATGATCGACTTCGCGAAGAGCATTGCGGACAGGCACTGCTACGAGCTCGACAGCGGGCTCTATTTCGACGTTTCCACCGTGGACGATTACGGGCGGCTGGCCCGCGCCCAGACGGATGAGGGCGAAGGCCGGATCGAGGCCGTGGAAGGCAAGCGCCACCCGGCCGACTTCGCGATCTGGCGCAAGACCCCGGCGGGCGAGAAACGGCAGATGGAATGGGATTCGCCCTGGGGCAAGGGCGCGCCCGGCTGGCACCTCGAATGCTCGGTCATGAGCGGCAAGGTGCTGGGCTTCCCGTTCGACATCCACACCGGGGGGATCGACCACCGCGAGATCCACCATCCGAACGAGATCGCGCAGAACCAGGCCTTCTGCTGCACCGACGGGCTGGACGTTCCGGCCAACAGCGGCGCGCGCATCTGGATGCACAACAACTTCCTGGTCGAACGCAGCGGCAAGATGAGCAAGTCGAGCGGGGAGTTCCTCCGCCTCCAGCTGCTGACCGACAAGGGCTACCACCCGCTCGCCTACCGCATGATGTGCCTCCAGGCGCATTACCGCAGCGAGCTGGAATTCAGCTGGGAAGGTCTGGGCGCGGCGCTGACCCGGCTGAAACGGCTGCTGACGGCGGCCCGTAATGCGATCGACAGTGTGAGCGATGGCGCGGCCTATGCGGACACCGCCTTTGCCGTGATCCATCCCAAGCTCGCGCCGCTGCTCGAAAAGTTCGACGCCGCGCTGGCGGACGATCTCAACACTCCCGTCGCGCTGACCGTGCTGGAAGAGGCCGTGGCGGTGAAGAAGGTCGATGCGGGCCAGAAGGCCGCGCTGGCCGGTGCGATGATGTCCGCGCTCGGCCTTGCCCTGCCGGAGCGAGAGGCGCTGCGTATCCGGCCCAAGACCGCGCAGATGGACGAAGCCGGGATCGAAGCGGCGATGGAACGGCGCAAGGCTGCCCGCGCGGCGAAGGATTTCGCGACCTCCGATGCGATCCGCGAAGAACTCGCGGCCAAGGGCGTCGAAGTGATGGATGGCGACCCGCTCGGCTGGGAATGGAAATTGTGACGGTCGCGGTCCTTCCGGGCAAGCAACGGCAGCGTCTCGAAGGACGCCTTCCGGCCTGGGTGGACGCACGGTTCTTCGATACGGCAGAAGAGCTGCTCGCTCTCGCCCCGGAAGCCGAAATCGGCTGGTTCGACTGGTTCGACGACGGCACCGCCACCATGGCCGAGGCCATTCGCCGCGCGGAAAAGCTGCGCTGGCTGG
>JAQVEQ010000126.1:0-1442 GCA_028697875.1 Novosphingobium sp.
CGGCGGGTGATGGTCGTGCCCCTGGAGCGGAATGGCCCAGAGCCGGTCGACATGGGGGGCGAGAATCCGCAGGAAGTCTTCCACCCGGCGGTTGCGCAGCATCCCAATGACGAGGTTGAGGACCGGCCGGTCGGCCATTTCGACGGCCATCACGCGCGCAGCGTCGGGATTGTGCCCGCCGTCGAGGATCACTTCGGCCCCCGGCACGATCGCGGTCAGCGGACCGGGGCCGAGCTGTTGCAGGCGGGCCGGCCAGTGCGCGGCGAGCAAGCCGCGGGCCATGGCGTCGCTTGCCACCGCCACCTGGTCCTGATGGCGCAGCATGGCCACTGCCAGCGCGGCATTGTCTGCCTGGTGCAGGCCGGGCAGGGCCGGCAGAGGCAGGACGAGCGTCCCCGCGTTGTCGCGGTATTCCAGCACTTCGCCCGCCTGGGCGTCCCATTCCTGCCCGCGCATGGCGACTGTCGCGCCGACCTGCTTGGCGATCTTCACGATCTGGGCGGTGGCTTCGGGCGGATAGGACTGGGTGACGAGCGGCACGCCATGGCGCGCGATGCTGGCCTTCTCGAACGCGATCCGGGCCAGCGGATGATCGGGCGCGCCGGGGTCTTCGCTCAGGAGGAAGGCCTCGTGGTCGATGCCGAGCGACGCCACGCCGCAGACCGCCGGGTGTTCCATCACGTTGGTCGCATCGAAGCGCCCGCCAAGCCCCACTTCGATCACGCAGGCATCCGCCTCGATATGGGCGAAGGCGAGGAACGTGGCGGCAGTCGTCACTTCGAAGAAGCTGGGGCCGAGGTCTTCGCTCTTGTCCAGCACTTCGCCCAGCAGGTCGGCGAGGAGACCGTCGTCGATCAGCTTGCCGGCTACGCGGATGCGCTCGTTATAGCGCACCAGGTGCGGCTTGGTCGCGGAATGGACGATCAGCCCCTGTTCTTCCATCATGAAGCGCAGGAACGTGCAGGTCGATCCCTTGCCGTTCGTCCCGGCGACATGGAACGTGGGCGGCAGGAGGTCCTGCGGGTCGCCCAGCCGGCTGAGGATCGTGCGGATTGTTTCCAGTCCGTAACGCCCTTGCGGCAGGGACAGGCGCGCCAGCCGGTCCAGCTGGGCCTGGACCGCCGGATCGTCCGATGTGGCAATATCCCTCACGGGCGGGCCATGGGGTCAGACGGCTTGGGCCGGGTGGAGGTAGTCGAGCAGGCGGGCAAGCGTGCCGCGCAGCGCCTTGCGCTCCACCACCATGTCGACCATGCCGTGCTTGTGCAGGTATTCCGCGCGCTGGAACCCTTCGGGCAGGCTTTCGCGGATCGTGTTCTGGATCACGCGCTGGCCGGCAAAGCCGATCAGGGCACCCGGTTCCGCGATGTGGACGTCGCCGAGCATGGCATAGCTGGCAGTGACGCCGCCCGTGGTCGGATCGGTCAGCACGACGATATAGG
>JAQVEQ010000126.1:1452-8362 GCA_028697875.1 Novosphingobium sp.
CGCCGGGTCATGACCGTGGCCTTGGGCATCTGCATCAGGCTGAGGATGCCTTCCTGCATCCGCGCGCCGCCGGCGGCGGTGAAGACGATATAGGCGCAATCCTCGTCCAGCGCGCGTTGGGCGCCGTTCACGAAGGCCTGGCCCACCGCCATGCCCATGGAACCGCCCATGAACGTGAAATCCTGCACCCCGGCCACGGCCTTGTGCCCTTCGATCGCGCCGACGGCCACCTGGAAGGCGTCCTCGTGCGGGCTCTTGGCGCGGGCGGCCTTGATCCGGTCGGCGTATCTCTTGCTGTCGCGGAACTTCAGCGGATCTTCGGCAACTTTCGGTTCGGTCAGCAGGGTGTAACCGGGATCGAGCACCTGGGCGAGACGGGTGTCGGCCCCGACGCGGCCATGGTGTTCGCAGCGCGGGCAGACGAAGAGGTTTTCCTCGTAATCCTTGGCGAACAGCATCTCGCTGCAATTCGGGCACTTGACCCACAGATTGTCGGCGGTTTCCCGCTTGCGGCCGAAGGGGATCGATTTGCGGATTCGGGTGAGCCAGCTCATGCGGCCACCTTTCGCGCATTATGCACCGCTTCGGCAAGGGCGGCGGTTAATTCGCGCACAGCGGCGGGAGCCTCCGCGCCGTGCTTGCCGACCAGTTCGACCAGGGCCGAACCGACGACGACGCCGTCCGCGACCTGGGCGATCGCGCTGGCCTGTTCCGGCGTGCGCACGCCGAAACCGACCGCCACGGGCAGGTCGGTGGCGGCTTTCAGGCGGTCCATCGCCTGCTGGATCGAATCGAGCGCGGCCTGCTGCTTGCCGGTAATCCCGGCGACCGAGACGTAATAGAGAAAGCCCGAGGAGCCTTCGAGCACGGCGGGCAGGCGCGCGGAATCGGTGGTCGGGGTGGCGAGGCGGATGAACGACACCCCCGCTTTGCGCAGGTCGGGGCCGAGGTCGGCGTCTTCTTCCGGCGGAATGTCGACGCAGATCACGCCGTCGACGCCGGCCTTGACGCATTCGCCGGCGAACCATTCGGGCCCGCGCCGGACCATCGGGTTGGCATAGCCCATCAGCACCAGCGGCACGTCCGGGTGACGCTGGCGGAAAGCGCCGGCGATAGCGAAGACGTCGGCCGTCCTTGTCCCCTTGCCCAGGGAGCGCAAGTTTGCGGCCTGGATTGCCGGACCGTCGGCCATCGGATCGGTGAAGGGCATGCCCAGTTCGATCACGTCGGCGCCGCCCGCGACCAGCGCGTCGAGATTGGCGGCAGTATCCCCGTCACCGGCGGTGATGAAGCAGACGAGGGCGGGGTGGTCTTTGGCAAAGGCTGCGGAGAGGCGGCTCACAGCGAGACTCCCAGCGCGTCGGCAACAGTGAAGATGTCCTTGTCCCCACGGCCCGAGACATTGACGACCACGATCGTGTCCTCGTCCATTTCGGCGGTCAATTGCGGAAGGGCGGCCAGCGCGTGCGAGCTTTCCAGCGCGGGGATGATCCCTTCGAGCTTGCAGCACAGCTGGAACGCTTCGAGCGCCTGGTCGTCGTTGATCGGCAGGTAACGCACGCGGCCGCTTTCGTGCAGCCAGCTGTGTTCCGGCCCGATGCCCGGATAGTCGAGGCCCGCCGAAATCGAGTGGGCTTCGGTGATCTGGCCGTCCTCGTCCTGCAACAGGTAGGTCTTGTTGCCGTGGAGAATGCCCGGCGCGCCGCCGGTCAGGCTGGCGGCGTGCTCGCTGGTCTCGACCCCGTGGCCGCCCGCCTCGACCCCGATCATCGCCACGTCGGGATCGTCGAGGAAGGGATGGAACAGGCCGATCGCGTTGGAACCGCCGCCGACAGCGGCCAGCAGCATGTCGGGCATACGGCCTTCGGCGCGCATGATCTGTTCGCGCGTTTCGTTGCCGATCACGCTTTGGAAATCGCGCACCAGTTCCGGATAGGGGTGCGGTCCGGCCGCCGTGCCGATGATGTAGAAAGTGTCGTGAACGTTCGCGACCCAGTCGCGCAGCGCCTCGTTCATCGCGTCCTTGAGCGTCTTGGCCCCCGATTCGACCGGGATCACTTCGGCGCCGAGCAGCTTCATGCGGAACACATTGGGCTGCTGGCGGGCGACGTCGGTCGAGCCCATGTAGATCACGCAGGGCAGGCCGAAGCGCGCGCAGACCGTGGCCGTGGCGACGCCGTGCTGGCCCGCGCCGGTTTCGGCGATGATTCGCGTCTTGCCCATGCGGATGGCGAGCAGGATCTGGCCGATGCAGTTGTTGATCTTGTGCGCGCCGGTGTGGTTCAGCTCTTCGCGCTTGAAATAGAGCTTCGGGCCTTTGCCTTCTGGCGCCAGCTTGCGGAAGTGCTCGGTCAGCCGTTCGGCGTGATAGAGCGGGCTCGGGCGGCCGACGTAATGTTCGAGCAAGTCGTCGAACTGAGCCTGGAAAGCGGGGTCGGCCTTGGCCGCGCGATAGTGCTTCTCCAGGTCGAGGATGAGGGGCATCAGCGTTTCGGCGACATAGCGGCCGCCGAATGCGCCGAAATGCCCGCGCTCGTCGGGCTGGTTGCGATAGGAATTCGCTGGGGTTCTGGTTGCAGGCATATCGCTCCGCGATTGGCAGAGCGGACCGGCGAAGTCCAGCCCGAGACGCGTTTCCGGCGAGTCGGACGGGACTGGTCCGGCGAGTCGCATATGCCCGGCAACGCGGCCCGCGACTCATGCTGGCGTTGCCATTCTGCAACAGGATTTGCGTTGATACCAATCTGAATGGCCAGTTCACTGGCGCGCAAGGTTGCGAATCCTACTCCTGCCTTCGCCTCCGCATCAAAGAAGAGGCTTTGTTTTCAGGAGTTTAATTATGCGTCTTGTTCTTATTTCGCTTGCTGCCGCTACGCTTGCGGCCACCCCCGCGATGGCCAACGAAGGCCGTGTCGAAGCCCACGGCGGTGTGATCTGGAATGGCAGCGACAGCGAGGCGATCGCAGGCGTTGCCGCCGGTTACGATTTCGACATGGGCGACAAGTCGTTCGTCGGACTCGAAGTGTCCGGGGACAAGATCCTTCAGGACAACACCCGTGTCGCTTTCGGCGCGTCGGCGCGTGCCGGTATCAAGACCGGCGAATCCGGCAAGCTTTACGCAATCGGCGGCTACGCGACCAAACCGTGCAAGTTCTGCGAGGATTCGGTGAATCTGGGCGCGGGCTACCAGCACAACTTCGGCCAGAAGTTCTATGGCAAGGTGGAATACCGCCACAACTTCGTCGGCAACGGCGTGACCGATACCGACGTGGCCGGTGTCGGCCTCGGCATGCGGTTCTGAGTCTTCCGGGTCAGCGAATTGGGAAGGGGCGGTCCGGCTGGGCCGCCCCTTTCTTCATGCGGATCGCACGGCCGCGCAGAAGGTGGCGATCCTATCCGCGTCCTTCACGCCCGGCGCGCTTTCCACGCCGGACGAGGTATCGACCAGCGGCGTGCCCGTGATGCGGATCGCTTCGGCAACATTATCGGGATTGAGTCCCCCGGCGAGGCCCCAGTCGTTGGCGCCCCTGTACCCGGCGAGCAGCGACCAGTCGAAGGCAAGACCCATGCCGCCGGGCAGGGTGCCTTTGGGCGTCTTGGCGTCGAACAGGATCAGGTCGGCCGCTTCGCGATAGGCAAGCGCGCGTTCGACATCGTAGGCCGACGCGACCGGCAGCGCCTTCCATACCGGCAGGCCGAAGCGCGCCTTCACTTGCGCGACCCGTTCCGGCGTTTCCGAACCGTGGAGCTGGAGCGCGTCCAGCCGCCCGGCGCGCACCCCTTCGGTAATTTCGAGGTCGTCGGCATCGACGAACAGCCCGACTTTGCCCGCCCGCGTGCCGACATGCGCGGCGAGGTCCGCAGCCTGGCTCGGCGTCACGTTGCGCGGGGAGGGCGGGAAGAAAACGAACCCGACATAGTCCGCGCGCGCCGCGATGGAGGCATCGAGCGCTTGCGGGGTCGTGATCCCGCAGATCTTGATCTTCGGCGTCGTCATGCGGCCGGGTTAGGGCAAAGCGGGCGCCGGGTGAAGCCTGCCTAGAGCGTCGCTTCGATGGCCCGGGCGGCGGCGACCGGATCGTCCGCGCGGCTGATCGGGCGGCCGATCACCAGCACGCTGGCGCCATCGTCGCGCGCCTGGCGCGGAGTGACGACGCGCTTCTGGTCGGCCTTGCCGCCTTCGGCCGGACGCAGGCCGGGGACGACGAAGAAGCCGTCCTTCCATTGGCGGTGGACGGCGCCGACTTCGTGGCCGGAGCAGACGATCCCGTCGAGCCCGGCGGAATGGGCCAGTTCGGCCAGCCGCAGGGCCTGGTCGTGCGGAGTGCCGCCGATGCCGGTCGCGGCCAGGTCCGTCTCGTCCAGGCTGGTGAGGACGGTCACGGCGACGACCTTGGTGTGTTCGGCCGCGGCGGCCTTGGCGTCTTCCATCATTGCCCGCCCGCCGGCCGCATGGACGGTAACGATCGACGGTTCCAGCACGTGGATCGCCTGCATGGCCGAGGCGACCGTGTTGGGGATGTCGTGCAGCTTGAGGTCGAGGAAGATCGGCAGGCCGATATGCGCCATTTCGTGCACGCCGTGATGGCCGTGCGCGCAGAAGAATTCGAGGCCGAGCTTCAACCCGCCGATGTGCGCCTTGACCTTCTGGGCGAGGGCCTGCGCGGTTTCGATCTGGGGTACGTCAACGGCGAGATAGACAGGATTGCTCATTGGGCCTCGTTCTGGGGCGTGGTGGTGTCCGGCGTGTCTTCAGGGGAGTCGCCGGTTGCGGGTTCGGAGTGTGCGGCCGGAGCCGCCAGCGCCGCACTGGCGCTGCGCATGGTGTTTTCCAGCCCGCCGATGCGCCGTTCCAGCCGCCATTTCGTGCCCTGGTGGAGCAGCCACATCGGCACGAAGCCGAGCAGGAAGGAAACGATGACCAGCGCCGGGAGCTTGGTTTCGAGGATCAGGCCTTCCCAGATCTTCACCGAGACGGGCGTCCAGTTGTAGATCGCGAAGACCAGCAGGGCGACCAGTATCAGGACCCAGATGATCGTGCGTATGACTTGCATGGGTTCTTAGCCTCCTTCGCGCCGCAGTCCGGCCCTGGCGGATGCTAGGGCGATTGCGCCGCGAAGGAAAGTCCGCTTGCTGCTCAGCCGAAAACCCGGTCGAACACGCGGTCGACCTGCTTGAAGTGGTAATCGAGGTTGAATTTCTCCTCGAGCTCTTCGGCGGAAAGGGCCGCGGTCACTTCCGGGTCCTGCTTGAGCAGTTCGAGCAGCGAAAGCTGGCCGTCCGATTCCCAGACCTTCATCGCGTTGCGCTGGACCAGGCGGTAGGCGTTGTCGCGCGTGATCCCGGCTTGCGTCAGCGCCAGCAGTACACGCTGCGAATGGACGAGCCCGCCCATGCGGTCGAGGTTCTTCTGCATCCGCTCCGGATAGACGAGCAGCTTGTCGACCACCCCGGTCAGGCGGGCGAGCGCGAAGTCGAGCGTGATTGTCGCATCGGGGCCGATGAAGCGTTCGACCGACGAGTGGGAAATGTCCCGTTCGTGCCACAGGGCGACGTTTTCCATCGCCGGGGTGACGGCGGAGCGAACCATGCGGGCAAGGCCGGTCAGGTTTTCGGTCAGCACCGGGTTGCGCTTGTGCGGCATGGCGCTGGACCCCTTCTGACCGGGCGAGAAGTATTCTTCCGCTTCCAGCACTTCGGTCCGCTGCAAGTGGCGGACTTCGATGGACAGGCGCTCGATCGAGCTGGCAATGACGCCCAGCGTGGCGAAGAACATCGCGTGGCGGTCGCGCGGGATGACCTGGGTCGAAACCGGTTCCGGTGTCAGGCCCAGCTTTTCGGCGACATATTCCTCGACCGACGGGTCGATGTTGGCGAATGTGCCAACCGCGCCCGAAATGGCGCAAGTGGCGATTTCCGCGCGCGCGGCCACCAGGCGGGTCTTGCAGCGGTCGAATTCGGCATAGGCCTGGGCCAGCTTGAGGCCGAAAGTGGTCGGTTCGGCATGGATGCCGTGGCTGCGGCCGATGGTCGGGGTGTACTTGTGTTCCAGCGCGCGCCGCTTGATCGCGGCCAGCAGCGCGTCGAGATCTTCGAGCAGGATGTCGGACGCGCGGGCGAGCTGCACCGCCAGCGTGGTGTCGAGCACGTCGGAGCTGGTCATGCCCTGGTGCATGAAGCGCGCTTCGGGGCCGACCTGTTCGGCGACCCAGTCGAGGAAGGCAATGACGTCGTGCTTGAGCACGGCTTCCTTGGCGTCGATCGCGGCGACGTCGATCGCCGGGCCGGTCGACCACCAGTCCCACAGCGCCTTGGGGCCGCTTTCGGGCACCACGCCCAGTTCGCCCAGTTTCTGGGTCGCGTGCGCTTCGATCTCGAACCAGATGCGATAGCGTGCTTCCGGCTCCCAGATCGCGGTCATGGCGGGGCGGGCGTAGCGGGGGACCATTTTTCGACTCCTTGGCGTTTCGCGCGCAGCCGCTAGGGTGCGGGGACGCGGAAGGCAAGGGGTGGCGTCGCGAAACGGGCGCGAAGGCGCGCCGCGGTCACTCTCCGCCGAGCACCGGGCGCATGGGAGCCATGTCGAAATAATCGCGCCAGCCGGCGATCTTTCCGTCGCGGATTTCGAACACGCCCATCACTGGCAGTTCGACCCAGCCGACCGGCATGAGAAAGCGGTCGGTGCGCTCGTTCATCACCATGTCGGTGCCGTTGCTGACCGCATTGTGGATCACCCAGTCCACTTCTTCCGCATTGGCGAGGAAAGGTTCCAGCACGGCGCGGATGCCTTCGCGGCCGAAGACCGGTTCGAGCGGACGTTGTGATAGCGGGCGTCGGGCGTGAAGCAGGCGAGCACGGAGTCGATGTCCTTGCGGCAACAGGCGGCGATCATCGATTCGACGATCTCCAG
>JAQVEQ010000127.1 GCA_028697875.1 Novosphingobium sp.
GGGGAAGCGGTCCTTGTTGGCCGCCCAGTCGAACTTGCCGCTGTCCACGATGACCCCGCCGACGGTGGTGCCATGGCCGCCGATGTACTTGGTCAGCGAGTGGACGACGATGTCGGCGCCGTGTTCGAACGGGCGGCACAGGTAGGGCGTGGCCACCGTGTTGTCGACGATCACCGGCACGCCGTGGCGATGGGCGATCTCGGCGATCTTCTGGATGTCGACCACGTTGCCTGCCGGGTTGCCGATCGATTCGAGGAAGACCGCCTTGGTCCTGGCGTCGATCGCCGCTTCCATGCCCGCGTAGTCGTCGTGCGCGACCAGCCGCGCCTCGATGCCCTGCTGGGGGAAGGTGTGGACGAACAGGTTGTAGGTCCCGCCATAGAGCTGGGACACGGAAACGATATTGTCGCCCGTGCCGGCGATGGTCTGGATCGCGTAAGTGATCGCCGCCATGCCCGAAGCGAGGCAGAGCGCGCCGATGCCGCCTTCCATTTCGGCGATTCGCGCTTCGAGCACCGCCGTCGTCGGGTTCATGATGCGGGTGTAGATGTTCCCCGGAACCTTGAGGTCGAACAGGTCCGCGCCGTGCTGCGTATTGTCGAAGGTGTACGAGGTTGTCTGGTAGATCGGCACCGCCGCCGCCTTGGTCGTCGGTTCGGACGAATAGCCGTGGTGCAGGGCAAGCGATTCCAGTTTCATGTCTCTCTCCTCAAGAGGAATCTGCGTGGTTGCGCGGTCTTAAATCCCAGCCGGGCGCAAAGGTCAAAGGCTGATCGCACAGGGATGGCTGGCTGCCGGGCGCGTTACCATTCGCGCGCCCAGTCGGGCAGCTTGTGCGCACGGGTTGCGCGCGGCCTGGCCATGGCGCGCTTGCGCAGCCACAGGATCGACCAGTCGCCGTTGGTCATGCGCGCGGCCAGCCGCATCCCGGCGCGGGCATAGGCGGCGCGCACCTGCCTTTCCTGCGTCGTCAGCAGCCCGGCGAGCAGGATCGAGCCGCCCGGCACCACGGCCTTGGCGAAATCGGCGGCCAGTTCGACCAGCGGCCCGGCAAGGATATTGGCGATCAGCAGGTCGTAAGGCGCGCGCGCCTGCAGCACCGGGTCGGCCATGCCGTCCGCGACCACCATGGTCAGCGCATGGGCCCCGGCGCCCATGCGCATGCCGTTGAGCGCCGCGTTGTCGGCCACCACGTCGGTGCAGACCGCGTCGATGTCGCTCGCCGTGGCCAGCGCGCGCGGCCACAGGGTCATGGCGGCGAAGGCCAGCAGGCCGGTGCCGGTGCCGATATCGGCCAGGTTGCGCACGACGAGGCCGCGCTGCTTCATCGCATCCAGCATGGCGAGGCATCCGGCGGTGGTTTCGTGCTGGCCGGTGCCGAAGGCCTGGCTGGCGGGCACGGCGAAGTTCACCACGCCCGATTCGTCCAGCGGCGGGAATTCCGGCGTATGGACATGGAAGCGCCCGGCACGGATCGGCTCGATTCCTTCCTGGCTCAGCGTTACCCAATCCTGCGCGGGCAGTTTTTCGGCTATCAGTTCCGGCGGCTGCGGGCCGAACAGGGCGGCAATCGCCGCCTTGTCGGCGCGCGAGGGCTTGCGCGGCAGCCACGCTTCGAGCTTCCATTCCTCAGGCTTGTCCTCTGCGATTTCGCTGCCGGACAGGACGATGTCCGCGTCCCATTCGAGCATTTCCTCATGCGCGAGCAGCGCGGACTGGACCTGCGCGCACGGCGCGAAGGCGGTAATTTTCCATGTTTCGTTCATCGCGGACCGCCCTAGCGCGGCTTTTCCGATACGGAAACTGTCCAGCCTTCGCTTGCCTTGGCCTGCCTTTTCATTATGGGGGATGCGACTCCCGCGCCCGAACGTGGCGCTCACACGCAATCAGGAAGGCGAGAATGGCAAATCGTCCGCTGTCACCGCATCTGCAGATCTGGAAATGGGGCCCGGCGATGCTGGTTTCCATCCTTCACCGTATCACGGGCAACGGCATGGCCGTGGTCGGCCTGCTCCTCATGCTGTGGTGGCTCGGCGCGCTCGCCAGCGGGCCGGCATACTATGCATTCTTCTCCTCGCTCATCACGTCGCCGCTCGGCTACGTCGTGCTGGTTGGCCTGAGCTGGGCCTTCTTCACCCACCTGATGAGCGGGCTGCGTCACTTCGTGCTCGACATCGGTGCGGGCTACGAACTCACCAACAACAAATTCTGGTCGATCGTCTCGCCGGTGATCGCCATCCTGCTGACCGCCGGCTTCTGGGCCGTGATCTGCACTCGCTGAGGTAAGGGCACATGGGCAACGGAACTTCCATCGGACGCGTGCGGGGCCTTGGCTCCGCGCACAGCGGCGCGCATCACTGGCTGGTGCAGCGCTTCACCGCCATCGGCAACCTGGTGCTGATGGCATGGTTCGTCGCTTCGGTCCTGCTGCTGCCGGACCTCAGCTACGCCACTGCCAGCGAATGGCTTTCGCGGCCGGTTCCGGCCGTGGCCATGGCGCTGCTGGTAATCAGTTCGTTCTGGCACGCGCGCCTCGGCATGCAGGTCATGATCGAGGACTACGTCCACGACCATGGCACCAAGTTCGCGGTGATCGCCGCGCTGAACCTCGCCGTTTTCGCCGGGGCGGCCTTCGCCCTGTTCTGCATCGTCCGTCTCGCGCTGGGAGGCGCTGCCTGATGTCCGCGCCTGCTTACAAGATCATCGACCACACTTACGACACGGTGGTTGTCGGCGCTGGCGGCTCGGGCCTGCGCGCCACGATGGGCTCGGCCGAAGCCGGCCTGCGGACCGCCTGCATCACCAAGGTCTTCCCGACGCGTTCGCATACTGTCGCGGCGCAGGGCGGCATTGCCGCCTCGCTGTGCAATAACACGCCGGACCACTGGACCTGGCACATGTACGACACCGTCAAGGGATCGGACTGGCTGGGCGACCAGGACGCCATCGAATACATGGTGCGCGAAGCGCCGCAGGCGGTTTACGAGCTGGAGCACGCGGGCGTGCCTTTCAGCCGCAATGCCGACGGCACGATCTACCAGCGCCCGTTCGGCGGCCACATGCAGAACATGGGCGACGGCCCGCCGGTGCAGCGCACTTGCGCCGCGGCCGACCGTACCGGCCACGCCATGCTGCACGCGCTCTACCAGCAGAGCCTGAAGTACGACGCGGACTTCTTCATCGAATATTTCGCGATCGACCTGATCATGGAAGACGGCAAGTGCCGCGGCGTGATCGCGCTGTGCCTCGATGACGGTTCGATCCACCGCTTCCGCAGCCACGCGGTGGTGCTGGCGACGGGCGGCTACGGCCGCACCTACTACACCTGCACCAGCGCCCATACCTGCACCGGCGACGGCGGCGGCATGGTGCTGCGCGCGGGCCTGCCGCTGCAGGACATGGAATTCGTCCAGTTTCACCCGACCGGCATCTACGGCGCGGGCGTGCTCATTACCGAAGGCGCGCGCGGCGAGGGCGGCTATCTCACCAACTCCGAAGGCGAACGCTTCATGGAGCGGTATGCACCGTCGGCGAAGGACCTTGCCAGCCGCGACGTCGTGTCGCGTTCGATGGCGATGGAAATGCGCGAAGGGCGCGGTGTCGGTCCGAACAAGGACTACATCTACCTGCACCTCGATCACATCGATCCGAAAGTGCTTGCGGAACGCCTGCCGGGCATTACCGAAAGCGGCAAGATATTCGCGGGCGTCGACCTGACGCGCCAGCCGCTGCCGGTCTGCCCGACGGTTCACTACAACATGGGCGGCATCCCGACCAATTATCACGGCGAAGTGCTGAACCCGGCCGCCGGCAATCCCGACGCCACTGTGCCGGGCCTGTTCGCGGTGGGCGAAGCGGCCTGCGTTTCGGTCCATGGCGCCAACCGCCTGGGTTCGAACTCGCTGATCGACCTCGTGGTGTTCGGCCGCGCGACCGGCCATCGCCTGAAGGAACTGGTCAAGCCGGATACCGCGCACGACGAACTGCCGAAGGATTCGGCGGATCTCGCGCTGACCCGCCTCGATCACTTCCGCAATGCCAAGGGCGGCACGCCCACGGCCGAAGTGCGCGTCGAAATGCAGCGCACGATGCAGGCCCATGCGGCGGTGTTCCGTACCGACGAACTGATGGCCGAAGGCAAGGCGAAGCTCGCCGAGACCTACAAGCGGATGGAAGACGTCCACGTCACCGACCGTTCGCTGATCTGGAACTCGGACCTCGTCGAAACGCTCGAGCTCGACAACCTGATCGCGCAGGCGAGCGTGACGATCCATGGCGCCCACGCGCGCAAGGAAAGCCGCGGCGCTCACGCGCACGAGGATTTCCCCAACCGCGACGATGCGAACTGGATGAAGCACACGCTTTCCTGGTTCGACGGCTGGGGCGGCAAGGGCGGCGAGGTGAAGCTCGATTACCGTCCGGTCCACGATTATACGCTGACCGGCGATATCGAGTACGTCAAGCCGAAGGCGCGCGTTTACTGATGCAATGGGAAGGCGCGCCGGCAGTGCCGGTGCGCCTCCTGTTCCCGGTTTCCGTGAAGGAGGCCCTTACCTCATGACAGAGACCCGATCCGCCCGCGATGCGATGGACGAGGCGCACCATGCCCATGCGCTGAAGGCGCGGGCCGAACGGCGTGCCAAGGCCGAGGCGATGGGGGTGGATGCCGATTATGTCTCCCGCTTCGTCGACGGTTTCTACGGCAAGATCCGGCAGGACGCGGTGCTCGGGCCGATCTTCGCCGAAAAGGTTGGCGACTGGGACGAACATCTCGGGCGGATGAAGCGCTTCTGGCGTTCGATCCTGTTCAGCAGCGGCGAATATTCGGGCAATCCCATGCCCAAGCATGTCGCGCTTCCCGGTCTCGACGAATCCCATTTCGCCCGCTGGCTGGACTTGTTCTATGCCACTTTGCGCGAACAGGGCGGCAGCGAAGAGGCGGCCCGGATGGTCGGCACGCGCGCCCGGATGATCGCCGACAGTCTCCTGACCGGCATTGCCATCCACCGTGACGGGATGGTCGGCAGCCGCGCGGGTGAGAACCTGCCACGGCCGTAAACGGCGGATCAGTCGAGGTTCGAACCGGCGTCCATCCGCTCGTGCAGGACGCGGACGATTCCGACTTCGGTTTCGGTGACGAGATAGAAAATCAGGTGATGGCCGCTTGGCATGTGGCGCAAACCCAATCCGCTCCGTTCATGCAGGGGATGGCGGAGCGGGAAGTTTGCCAGGCTTTCGATGTCCCTGCGCAACGCGGCGGCATAGGATTGCGCCTGCTCGCATCCCCAACGTTCGATCGTGTAATCGGCGATGTTTTCGATGTCCGCCCCGGCTTGGGGACGGAGGGTGACCTCACGCATCCGTTTCCGGTCCGAACTTCCGTTCCATGAACGCGTCCCAGTCGAACGGCCGGGCAGGGCCGCTGTCGAGCCCTTTCTGAAGTTCGCGGCGCAGGGCCTCCAGCTTGGTGTCTTCCGCAATATACCGCCGCATGGCCTCGCGCACGACTTCGCTGGTGGAGCCGAATTCTCCGCTTTCCACTTTCCGGCGGGCAAATTCGATAAAGGGTTGGCCCAAGGCTACAGAGGTGTTCTTTCCTGCCATCGCACGATGTTACCAAATATTGGTAATACCGGCAACCAGGCTCACCGCCAGCGCAGCATGTCCGGGACAAGCTGGCCGGTGCCGGTCACACCCATCAGCTTCATGTCGCGCACGATTTCGTCCTGCATGATCTCCAGCGCGCGTTCGACCCCGGCCTGTCCGGCGGCGGCCAGGGCATAGAGGTAAAGCCGCCCGCCCGAAGCGGCAGTGGCCCCGGCGCACAGGCTTTTCACCACATGGGTGCCGCGCCGCACGCCGCCGTCGCAGATGATCTCGATCTCACCGCCGACCGCATCGACGATCTCGCGCAGCTGGTCGAACGGCGAACGGCTGCCGTCGAGCTGACGCCCGCCGTGGTTGGAAACCATGATCGCGTCGGCCCCGATCTCCACCGCCCGGCGCGCGTCGCCCGCGCTCATCACGCCTTTGAGGCAGAAGATGCCGCCCCAGTCCTGACGGATCCTGGCCGCCGTGTCCCAGTCCATGTTCTGGTCGAGCATGGAGGTGAAATAGTCGCCCACCGACATGGAGTGGCGCGAATCCGCCTGAAAATGCGTTTCGAGCATCGGCATGCGGAACTTTTCGCGCAAGAGATAGTCCAGCGCCCAGCGCGGTTTCGTCGCATAGCTCAGCACCGAGGAAGGCGTGAAACGCGGCGGGCTGGCAAAGCCGCTGCGCAGGCACCGTTCGCGCTTGCCCCCGACGATGGTGTCGACTGTCAGCGCGATGGCGTCGAACTTCGCCGCCTTGCACCGTTCGATCATCGAGGCGTTCAGTCCCTTGTCCTTGTGGACGTAGAGCTGGAACAGCTTGGGCGTCGAAATCATGTCCGCGATTTCCTCGACGCTGACAGTCGCCAGGCTGGAAATGCCGCACCACAGGCCGAACTTTTCCGCCGCGCGGGCCACGGCGCGTTCGCCCTGCCAGTGGAACACGCGCTGTAGCGCGGTGGGCGAGAGGACCAGGGGCAGGGCGCTCTTGCGGCCCATGATCGTGCACGAGGTGTCGATGGTTTCGACCCCGGCGAGCACGTTGGGCACGAGGTCGGCGCTGGCATAGGCGGCGGTGTTGCGCGCCTTGGTCAGCTCGTCGTCGCCTGCGCCGTCGATATAGTCGAACACCGGCCATGGCAGGCGCGCCTTCGCGAGGCGGCGGAAATCGTCGATGTTATGGCAGTCCGGCAAGCGCATGGGTGCGGGCTAGCAGAACGGGAGAAAGTTGCAAATGGCAACGAAATGTCCGGACTGCGGCGGGGGCAGGGGTCAGTCGATCGTCTGGACGACGGGCCGCGACACGAACTGGGCCGCATTGCTTCCGTGCCCTTCGCGCCGGGCCTTCCTCGCTTCCCTGGCGGCGAGTTTGTGCTGCTTTTTGGCCAGCTTGGCCGCTTCCTTGCGGGCTTCCATGCGGGCCTTGATCTTGTCAACCTCGTCGGCCTTGGCGGGGCGTCCCGGATAGCGGCAGCCCCGCTGCTGGCCGAGCCCTTTCAGGTAGGCGCGGCGCATCATGCCGGCGACGATCGCGTCCTGGAACTCGCGCTCGTGCGCCTTGGCGCCGGACAATTCGCGGACCAGCCCGCGAAAGGGGATGAACGTGCCCACCGCCCATTGCGCCACCCGGCCCGGATCGACCGAGCGGCCCTTGGCTTCGGCCGTGTCGAGATCCTCGCCCAGAATGGTGTCGAGGTCGCTGACTTCGCGGATGATGGCGCCGCACCGGTCGAGCCCGTCGGTGGCGTAAGGCGCCTGCCGCGCCTGGACGAGCAGTTCGGGGATCGCGTCCTTGCTGAGATTGAGGTCGGAAAGCGGGGTCTTCGCCACGTCGCCTGCCGTCACCGTATCGTCGGTCACCGGCTTTTCGGGCGGCTCCTCCGGATCTTGCGCCCAGGCTTGCGGCGCGGGGACGAGAGCGAGCACGATCAGCATGGCAGGAAGGAAACGCATGGCGGACCCCGTTCTTGGATTCAGCTCATATCGGAAAACGTATCGCACATATCCTCGTTCCCGGATTCGAGGCCGCGGCGCAGCCATTCCATGCGCTGTGCACTCGAACCATGGGTAAAGGCCGCTTCGACCGGGCGCTGGCCGGCATTGCGCATCAGCGTGTCGTCGCCGATCTGGTGCGCGGCGTTGAGCCCTTCCTCGATGTCGCCCGCTTCGATCAGGTCCTTGTTCTTCGCCGCCCAGACCCCGGCATAGCAATCGGCCTGCAATTCGAGCCGGACCGAATACCGGTTGGCGTTGGCGGGGTCGCGCTGTTGCAGGCGGCGGACCTGGTCCGACACGCCGGTGAGGTTCTGCACGTGGTGCCCGTATTCGTGGGCCATGACATAGGTGCGCGCGAAATCGCCCCCGGCGCCCAGCCGCCGGTCCATCTCGGTATAGAAGTCGGTGTCGATGTAGATGCCGTTGTCGCTCGGGCAGTAGAACGGCCCCATCGCGCTTTGCGCCGCGCCGCAGCCGGACTGGCCCGACTGGGAATAGAATACCAGCTTGGGCTGGCTGAACGGGATGTCCGCCTGGCGGAACAGCGGTTCCCACGTCTCGTTGAGCGAGGCGAGGGCATTGCAGCTTTCGCGGCTGAATTCATTGACGCTGCAGCTTTCCTCCGCCGTCGCGCCGCCTTGCGACGCGGTGGCGGAAGGCGCGGTCTGGTCCACTTGCTGGAGCCCGCCGAGCAACTGGGTCACGTCGATGCCGGTGAAATAGGAGATCAGCAGCG
>JAQVEQ010000128.1 GCA_028697875.1 Novosphingobium sp.
CGGCAATGGCCTGGATATCGCCGGTCGAAACCGTGAAGCCGCCGTCTTCGAAGCGCAGCAGGTTTTCGAGCAGCACTTTCATCGAGAAGGGCAGGCGCGAAATGTCGCCGATCTTTTCCGCCGCCTTGGCGAGCGAATAATAGGCGTATTCCTTGCCGCCCACACTCATGGTGCTGCGAGTGCCAAGCGTATCCTTGCCGACCTGCGTCATATTCTTCGTTGCCCTTTCCAGATCTACGGCCTCCGTCCCCTTGCGCAGGCGTGCTGCGCGATTGTCGCAGGGGGCGGTATCTTGCCCGGTATATTGCAATGCAGCGCGCTTGCGCGTTCTGGCCGTGAAAATCAAGGGTGCAGGGCGTGGAACCTTGGTCGTAGATGCGCGTTGGGAAAATTGTGGCCTTTTGGGCCGCTCGGCGAAACAGGGAAGGAAGTTGCCCCCGGTGCAGGGCCGTGAATCGTCCGCCCGGCCCATGCCGCGAGTCCTGCGTGCCGGCGTCGTGGCCGTGGCCTTCGCAGTGGCGGCCTGTTTCGGGGCCGCCATCGGCCTTGCCGGCGATGCGCCGCTGGACCTGCCCGGCGAGGCGGAGAGCGTGGCCCGGCCCTAGACGGCGACTTGTTCGGGCTCGCGCTGGGGGGCCGCGATCCAGCAGCCGACGACGATCAGCGCGCCGCCCAGCAAGGTGGAAACCGCGACGTTTTCCCTGAAAAACAGCCATCCGAACAGAACCGCCCAGAGGAAGCCGCTATATTCGACAGGCACCAGCACCTGGGTTTCGGCCCGGGCATAGGACCATGCCATCAGCATCAGCGATACGGTCGCCAGTGCCGCTGCCAGGACGAGCAGGGCCAGTTCGCGCGCTTCGGGCATCACGGCGTGCCAGGGGGCGAACAGCAGCAGGATCAGCGCGGTGATCGCGTGCTGCGACAGGGCGATGTCGGCCGGGGGCGCGATCTGGGCGATTCGCCGCTGGAGCACGAGGTTCCAGGCATAGAGCCCGGCGGAGGCCAGCACGGCGGCGATCCCTTCGGCCGACTGGCTGTCTGGCAGGCCCCTTTCGAACCGCATCGCGCTGATCAGGACCACTCCGGCGAGGCCCAGCAGGGAAGCCAGCACGGCCTTGCCCCCGATTCGCTCGCCCAGCATGACTGCCGCGAGATAGAGAGCGAGCAGCGGGGAAATGAACGACAGGGCGATGGCTTCGGCCATGGGCAGCAGCGTCAGCGCATGGAAGAACAGCAGCGCCATGCCGCCGCCCACCACCGCGCGCAAGGCATGGAGGCGCAGCGCGTGGCCCGCCGGCCAGGTGCCGCCGCGCAGGCGCCACAGCGGGACCATGATCGCCGCCCCGATCGCCGAGCGGAACAGCAGCGCGCTATAAGCGCCCACGGCGATGGAGGCGTGCTTCATCAGCGCGTCCATCAGCGAAAACAGCGCCACGGCGGCGGCCGTTACCAGAAAGGGCATGGGGGAACGGTTGCGGGACATCGTAAGCTGGCGGCTTAAGCCCGCAATGGGCCTTCGTCATCCCCAACATTCAGCGGCGAGTCATGGCCGATGCTTGATGATGGACATCAAAATGGGCAATCGTATGACAGCCTGCGCGGAACCTCACGGCGGCTCGCGCGTAACCATGCCAAATTCGGGGCTGTTGTAAGGATGACGATGACTAAGCGGTTCACTCTGCTTGGCGGGCTGGCGCTGCTGGCCATGCCGCTGGCCGTGCAGGCACAAGAGGCCGGCGGTCCACAGGAGCTCCTGCCGGAAACGCTGGCGCAAACGCCGGCGACGCCTGCACCGGCGGCGCCCGGGTCCGCCGCGCCCAAGCCCGCCGTGGCGCCGGCTGCCGCTGGCTCCACGCCCGTTGTCCAGCCGCTCCCGGTGGTGGAGCCGCTCGTCCAGCAATGGACCCTGGCTGACGCGCGCGCGCTGCTGGCGGCTATCGAAGCGATCGGGGCCGAAGGGCTCGATCCCGCCGATTATGCGCCGCAGGCCCTGCGCGACGCGATCGTGGGAGGCAAGGGCGAGGCGCTCGATATCGCGGCCAGCACCAGTTTCGCCTGGCTGGCCGAAGACTTGCGCGACGGACGCACGCCGATGGAGGCGCGCAAGCAATGGTTCGTCGAAGACCCCGATGCCGACCGCACGCCGACCGGCAATCTGATGGCCCGGGCGCTTGCAACGCATGACGTGGCAGGGGTGCTGGCCGGGCTCGACCCGGCCCATCCCGACTACGCCCGGCTGAAACAGGAACTGGCCGCCACGCCTCCGCAAGACAAGGAGCGGCTGGCCCTGATCCGGGTCAACATGGATCGCTGGCGCTGGCTCGCCCGCGATCTCGGCAGCCAGTACCTGCTCGTCAATATCCCGGAAATGCAGTTGCGCCTGTCCGTGAACGGCAAGATCGTCCGCACTTACCGGACGATCGTCGGCAAGCCGGGCAAGACGGCGACGCCGCAGTTGGCGGAAATGGTGGAAGGGGTGATCTTCAACCCGACCTGGACAGTGCCGCAATCGATCGTGAAAGGCGAAGGGCTGGGGGCGAGGCTGCTGGCCAATCCGGCGGCGGCCCGGGCCAAAGGCTACAAGGTGACTCGCGGCGCGGACGGCTACGTCAGCGTGGTGCAGCAGCCTGGGCCGACCAATTCACTGGGGCTGGTGAAGCTCGACATGCCCAACCCCCATGCGATCTTTCTGCACGACACGCCCGCCCGGCAACTGTTCGACCAGGATAATCGCGCGCTCAGCCATGGCTGCATCCGGACCGAGCGGGCGCTGGAAATGGCGATCACCATGGCAATCATCGGCGGCGGCGCCACGGCGGACGAAGCGGTCGCGATTTCCAAGTCGCGCGAATATACCAAAGTGCCGCTGACCCGGCAGATCCCTGTCTACATCACCTATTTCACGATGGCGCAGGACATCGAAGGCAAGCTGTCGACTTTCGTCGATCTCTACGACCGTGATCCTCCGGTGCTGCTCAGCTTCGCCCAACCGCGGGAGAAGAACCGCGCGCGCAAGACGGACGAGCAAGTGGTCGAGATCGTGGACGACCTGCAGACGTAGTTCGGGTGGCCGCGCCTCAGGCTAATCCCAGCCTGTCGGCATAGAGCAGGCGGCCGCCGGAAAGGTGCCACAGTGCTTCGTTGAAATCCTGCGGGGCCATGGCGAAGCAGCCGTTCGAGCGGCCGAGCTTGCCCCATGCCGCGATATGTTCGGGGCTGGCGTAGTCTGCCGGATGCATCACGATTGCGCGGTCGAGCGCGTTCGAATTATCGGCATCGAGCCCGCCGAGGCGGATCGAGGTGCCGTATTTCCCCGCGTACCATTCCCAGGTGACATAGGCGCCGCGGCTGGTCGCGTTGGAGCCGACGTCGTTGGAGAAGTGTTCCAGATAGCCGGTATGCTCGGGATCGGAGCCCCTGCCATGGGCGACGAGGAAACTGCGCACGGTCCCGTTTTCGAGATTGGCGAAATGGAACCGGGGGAGGGACGACGAAAGGCCGTAATCGGCAATGCCGGCAATGTCGGTGCGCCACAGGACGCTGCCCGCCCGCTCGACCTCGCGTTTGGCGATGGCAAGGAGCGCCCGGTCGCGTTCGCCGATGGCAAAGGCCTGGGCGAAGACCTTGCCGGGCAGGGCCATGCCGCCAGCAACGGCCCCGGCAGTCAGCGCCGCGGACTTGAGGAAGTTTCGCCTGTTGGTCGTCACCGGCATGATGAGCCTCCAATGCCGGGAGGATACCGCGTTTTCCGGTCATTTTCCAGAGCCGGTGCGGTTTGCGGTCAAGCGGCGATAGTCGCGGCTTCGGCTTGCAGGGCAGCGATCGCCTTGCGGCTTTCCCCAGCATAGGCATCGTTGTCGTAACGGTGCGTGCCGACGAAATGGACGAAGGCCGCCTGCTCGTTCCACGGCTTGCCCCAATAGTTGAGGTAACGGTCGGCCCGCAGCAGCACCGGGGCCACTTCGTTGGCGATGAGGAAATTCGACGTGATCTGTTCGGTGCCCCAGATGGAAGTGTCTTCCGGTCCGACCAGCCGTTCCATTTCCGCCAGGAACGCGCGGGCGAGGCTGCGTCCGGCATTGCCAGCGGCGAAACCGGTAAAGCCCGAACAGCCCCGGATGTAACGCCAGCCGAGGTCGCGGCGCATCTCGCCCATGCGGGATTCGACGCGTTGCTGGATGTGCCCTTCCTGCGGGCCATCGGGGTAGAGCTGGCTGGCAAGGTCGGCAAGCGGCACCGCGCCGATTTCGGCATCCGTGCCGCCCAGCAAGGTGAAGCTGCGATTGGTCTGGATTGCCTGTTCGACTTCGGGAACCGGGCCGACCGTGACCGTGTCGCTGTCGAGCTGGACCCAGTATTCGCCACCGCGCCGGTCGAGGATCGTCAGCAGGCGTTCCCAAGTGCCGCCTTGCGGGAATTCCCCGGTTTGGACGGAGGCGATGTCGATGATTTCCGGATCGCCGCAGTGGCGGGCGAGGATCGCCTTGTCGGTCGGCGTCAGCGTGCCGTCGTCCAGCACCACGATCCGTCCGCGCCGCAATTGCCGCCACAGCGATTTTACCGCCACCAGATAGGGCAGCAGCACGGCCGTGCCGATCATGGAAAACAGCACCAGCCCGTCCTGTGCCGGGCGGATCGGCGGCGTGTCGAGAATGGCACGCACCGCGCGGTCGTGCCTGCTCGTGTCGATCCGGCGTTGCCAGCGATAGGGCAGGTGGCGTTTCAGCATGGACAGCATCATAGGCGCGCCTCGCGATTCCCGCGTTAAACCGAATGGTTAAGTTTGCATTGCCTATACGAAGCGGGCGATATTTACGGCAAGCCGCGTCGATTAACGCAGGAGGGGTTATGTCCCGGCTGCAAGACGGGCCAGCGCATCCCCGTCGGCCCGCATGATTCGCCAGTCTTCCTGCATCTGCGCGCCGAGCGACCGGTAGAAACCGAGCGCGGGTTCGTTCCAGTCCAGCACCGACCATTCGAAGCGGGCGCATCCCCGTTTCACGGCCAGCCGAGCGACATGGAGCAGCAGTGCCTTGCCAAGACCTGCACCGCGGGCATCGGGCCGCACGAAGAGGTCTTCCAACCAGATTCCCGGTTTGCCTTCGAATGTCGAGAACGTGGGGAAGAACAGCGCGAATCCCATCGCCCGCCCGCCATGTTCGCCGATCAAGGCCTCTGCGGCGGGCCGCGGGCCGAACAGGTGTTCGCCCAGTTCGCCCTCGTCGAAGCGGACAACGTGGGAAAGGCGTTCGTACTCCGCCAGTTCGCGGATCAGCGATGCGATCAGCGGCAGGTCGTCGCACGTTGCGGGGCGGATCGTAACGGTCATCCTTGCAGCTCCTTGCGGATGCGGGGCCAGAACATGCCGAACGCAAGGCCGGCCATCACTAGCGCGAAGGCGGTCAGCTTCCACGTCTGGAGCGGTTCGCCAAGGAGGAACGCCGACGCGCCCAGGCCGAAGACCGGCACCAGCAGCGCCAGGGGCGCGACGGTTGCCGACGGATGGCGGTTGAGCAGCCAGCCCCACGCGACGTAGCCGAACATCGTGTTGCCGGCCGATTGCCATGCGATTGCCGCCCAGGTCCAGCCGTCGGCGGCCGCGATCCCGGCCGCCATGCGTTCCGGCCCTTCCAGGACCAGCGCGAAGCCGGCCAGCGGCGGCACTGCGAAAAGGGCGGACCACACGACATAGGACAGCATGTTTTCCGGCTGTGCCCGGCGTGCCGCGATATTGCCCAGAGCCCAGCTCAATGCCGCCAGCAGGACAAGGCCCAGCCCCAGCGGCGTGGCGCTGCCGTCCGTGTGGACACCGATGGTGACGAGGCCCGCCGTGGCCAGCAGCAGGGCGCCGACTTGATAAGGCGCGACCTTTTCGCCGTTCAGCCGCATGGACAGGCCGATCGTGAAGAAGACCTGCGTCTGGATCACCAGGGAGGCGAGCCCGGGGGTGATGTCGCTGCGCATCGCGGTAAACAGCACGCCGAACTGGCCCGCGCCGATCAGCGCGCCATAGGCGGCGAGGTTGCCCCAGGCCACCTTCGGGCGCGGCACGAAGAAGGCGAGCGGGACGAAGACGAAGACAAAGCGCAGCAGTGCGAAAGTCAGCGGCGGCAAGTGCGCCAGCGCCAGCTTGATGACGACGAAATTGGTTCCCCATACCGCCATGACCGCCACGGCAAGCAGGAGGTGGAACGGCGGCAGGCCGTGACGCGTCGCCATGGGGTGCCTAGTGCGCCGTTACCTCGGTCGCCTTCCCCGCATCGGTCATCTGCGCTTCGATTTCGGCGGCCTTCTGTTCCACGAGGGCGACGATATGCTCGAGCATCGCATCGCTTTGCACGTGGTGGTCGGTCACGCCCGAAAGGTAGACCATGTGCTTGTCGTTACCGCCGCCGGTAATGCCGATATCGGTTTCGCGCGCTTCGCCCGGGCCATTGACCACGCAGCCCAGCACCGAGAGCGACAGCGGGGTCTTGATGTGTTGCAGCCGGTCTTCCAGCGCGGCGACCGTGCGGATCACGTCGAAGCCCTGCCGCGCGCAGCTGGGGCAGCTCACCACCCGCACGCCGCGCGTCCTGAGGCCGAGCGCCTTGAGGATTTCGAAGCCGACACGCACTTCCTGTTCCGGTTCGGCCGAAAGCGAGACGCGGATCGTGTCGCCGATCCCGGCCCACAGCATGTTGCCGATGCCGATGCTGGACTTGACCGTGCCGCCGATCAGCCCGCCCGCCTCGGTTATGCCGAGGTGCAGCGGGCAGTCGACCGCTTCGGCCAGCCCCTGGTAGGCGGCGACCGCAAGGAACACGTCGCTGGCCTTTACTGCCACCTTGTATTCGTGGAAATCGTGATCCTGCAGCAGCTTGATATGGTCGAGCGCGCTTTCCACCAGTGCTTCGGGGCAGGGCTCGCCGTATTTCTCCAGCAGGTCCTTCTCGAGACTGCCGGCATTGACCCCGATGCGGATCGCGCAGCCGTTGGCCTTGGCAGCGCGGACCACTTCGGCCACGCGTTCGCTGCTGCCGATATTGCCGGGATTGATGCGCAGGCAGGCCGCGCCCGCATCGGCGGCTTCGAGCGCGCGCTTGTAGTGGAAATGGATGTCCGCGATCAGCGGGACCTGCGCGGCCTTCACGATTTCGCGGAAGGCGGCGGTGCTTGCCTCGTCCGGGCAGGAGACGCGGATCAGGTCGGCCCCGGCATCCTCGCAACGGCGGATCTGGTCGATCGTCGCCGCCGCGTCGGAGGTGGGGGTATTGGTCATGGTCTGGACCGTGATCGGCGCGTCGCCGCCGACCGGTACGGAACCGACCATGATCTGGCGGCTCTTGCGCCGCTCGATAGTGCGCCAGGGGCGAATGGAAGACATGGGCGCGCATATAGTCCGCCCGGTGCGAAGGGGCAATGACAGCGGCGGCAGATTGCGGCATGAAGGCGGCGATGGACGATACGACCGGCCACGACGAGATAACGGATGACGGTTTGTTGCTGTTCGGCCGTGTGCTGGACGGCAAGGGCGGTGCGCGGCCAATCGGCTGGGAAGAAGCGTGCGACTGGCAGCCGCAGGCGCCGGGCGAAGTGCTATGGGTTCACCTCCGCCGTTTCCAGCCGGGCGTGGCCGAATGGCTCGAGCATGACCTTTCCGTTCCCGAACCGACCGCCGAACTGCTGACCAGCGACGATACGCGTCCGCGCGCCTTCCGCGAGGGGAACACGCTTGTCGCGACGCTGAGGGGGATCAATTTCAATCCCAGCGCGGAACCGGAGGACATGGTTTCCATGCAGCTGTGGTCGGACGGGCAGCGCCTCGTCACTCTGCGCCGCCACCCGCTGCAGACCCCGCGCATCGTGCTGGCGGATATCGATGCGGGCCGCGGGCCCGGCGATGCCGGGGCGCTGATCACGTCGCTGACCGAGCACATGATCGCCCATATGAACCGCTCGATCGTCGACATGAACGACCATATCGACCAGCTCGAGGAAGCGGACGACGACGGCGATGCCGAGGAAATGCTGGAGAAGATCGGCACGATCCGCCGCAACTGCCTGGCGCTGAAACGCCACATGTCGCCCCAGCACGAGGCGCTGGAGCGGATTTCGCGCGATGCGCCGGGCTGGTTCGAGGAACACGACCGGCGCGAAATCGCCGAGACGATCGACCGGCTGAAACGCTATCTCGACGATCTCGACATCAGCAAGGAAAGCGCGGTGGTGCTGATGGACGAACTGCGCGGCAAGGCGCTCACCCGGTCCGAACAGACCAGCTACCTGCTGACCATCGTGGCCGCGATCTT
>JAQVEQ010000129.1 GCA_028697875.1 Novosphingobium sp.
CGGTCAGTTCGGCCGTGATTTCGCCACGCGGGACGGACGGCGGCTGATGATCGTGGCGATCCCGCGCAAGCAGTGGATCGGCCTGATCGCACTGCTCGGACTGGCCGAGGCGGTGGCGGCGCTGGAGGCGCGGCTCGGCGTCTCGTTCACCGGGGACGAAGGCGCGCGCTTTACCCATCGCGCGGCGCTGGTCCCCCTGTTCGCCGGGGCGATCGCGGAATGGACCGCTGCCGATCTGGGTGCCGCGCTCGACAAGGCGGGGCTGTGCTGGTCCCATTACCGCCCGGTGTCGGAAGCGGTGGCGGACGGCGACGGGATGGTGCGGGGCAATCCCTTGTTCGGCCCTGCCGTCCACCCGTCCGGGACCTATCCCACACCGGGCTTCCCCGCGCAGATCGATGGCGCGCCGCGCGGGGCGCCGGGCAGCGCGCCGCGCATAGGCCAGCATACGGACGAAGTCCTCGCGACCATGCTGGGCATGGGCGATGGCGAGATCGCGCGGCTTCACGACCGGGGAATTGTCGAATGACCGGGGCCCTTGCCCGGTGCGGAGAGCATGAGATGCATGAAGGACACCTGCTGAACGATGCGCGGGCGGCAGCCGCTGCGGCGCAAGGCTATCTCGCGGCGGTACGCAGCGCACTGCTCGACCGGGTGGGCGGCGCAGGCAGGGTATCGGCGGCGGCGCTGAACGAACACCAGCACGTGGCGCACGGCTTCGCCTGGGCGGCGACAGTCGCGGAAGGATTGACGGCGCTGGCCGCCTGGGCGGATCGCCTGGCCGGTGCAGGCCGCTTCGGCGAGACCGAAGCGCTGGTGCTCCGCATCGGTTTCGGCGAATACCTGTCCCAGCTCGGTTCCGCGATCGCGATGAGCCAGAACGAGTACTTCCGGCCCGCCGACCTGGGGCTGGCGGAGGCGGTCCGGACGCTGCTGGCGACCCCGGCGGTCGCCGCGCTGGTGGCCGGGGGCAGCACCCCCGAAACCCGCCGGGTGCTGGCAGGTCATTTGCGCGAAGGGCGCATGCCCGACGAACATCTCGACGAAACGCTCGACATGGTGCGCGATCAGTTTCGCGCTTTCGCGCGCGAACGCATCGCCCCCAACGCCCATGCCTGGCACTTGCAGGACGAACTGGTGCCCGATGCCGTCGTTGCCGAAATGGGCGCATTGGGCGTGTTCGGCGTGTGCATCGATCCGGAGTATGGCGGGCTGGGGCTGGGCAAGCTGGCCCTGTGCGTGGTGTCGGAAGAACTCAGCCGCGGATGGCTGGCGACGGGGTCGCTCGGCACGCGGTCCGAAATCGCCGGCGAGCTGATCGCCGCCAACGGCACGCCGGAACAGAAGCGGCGCTGGCTTCCGGGGATCGCGGCGGGGACGATCCTGCCCACGGCCGTCTTCACCGAGCCCGATGTCGGGTCCGATCTCGCCTCGCTCAAGACGCGGGCCAGCCGCACCGGGGACGGGGAGTGGAGCGTTTCCGGCGCGAAGAACTGGATTACCCATGCCGCGCGCAGCGACCTGATGACGATCCTGGCGCGCACCGACAAGGATGCGCCGGGCCATGCGGGGCTCTCCATCCTGCTCGCAGCCAAGCAGCGCCCGGCAGATGGCGCGGCCTTTCCGGACGCCGGGCTGGAAGGCAGCGAGATCGCAGTGCTCGGCTATCGTGGGATGAAGGAATATGCCCTGAGTTTCGAGGATTTCCGGGTCGAGGCCGACGGCCTGCTGGGCGCGGCGGAAGGCCAGGGTTTCCGGCAGCTCATGCACACGTTCGAAAGCGCGCGGATCCAGACGGCAGCCCGCGCGGTCGGGGTGGCATGGAACGCGTTCGATGTCGGGATGCGTTACGCGGAGGAACGCCAGCAGTTCGGGCAGCCATTGGCCGCGTTTCCCCGCGTATCCGACAAACTGGCCCTGATGCTGGTCGAAACCGTCATTGCCCGCGAGCTTTGCTATGCCGCGGCCCGGCACAAGGATTCGGGCAAGCGCTGCGACATCGAGGCGGGAATGGCCAAGCTGCTCGGCGCCCGCGTCGCCTGGAGCAATGCCGACCAGACCGTGCAGATCCATGGCGGCAACGGCTATGCGCTCGAATACGAGGCGAGCCGCATCCTGTGCGACGCGCGCATCCTCAGCATTTTCGAAGGCGCCGCCGAGATCCAGGCGCAAGTGATCGCCCGGGGGCTGCTCGCATCGTGATCCGGGCGTGCGGGCCTACTGCCCCTTGAACACCGGTTCTGTTCCGGCGGCGATTTCAGCCAGCCGCGCGACCGGGCGCACCCGGTGCTCGTCCATCGGGAAATAGACCGCGCCCAGCAGTGGATGCGCCATCTCGCCGGATCGGCGGGGCCGTGCCGAGGAGGGCGCCTGCGGCGGTGCCCCACGCGTTGCGCGGTGCAGCGGAACAAGGCGGAAAGCCCGGCGCTTCGTGCGGTTGCCCGCCTCGGGAATGTGAATCCTATACAGGGTTTGGCTTGCGGCTTGATCGAAGCGCCCCCACCATGCCGGCCCAGGCGCAGACTGCGGATTCGGCAGGCGCGACCAAGGTGTCCCAGCCGGATGAAATCATCGTGACCGCACTGCGGCGCGAACAGAACCTGCAGGACGTGTCGGTCGCCGTGTCGACTGTCGGGGCGGAACAGCTGGAGGCGCGGCGCCTGTCCAGCGTCGATCAGCTTTCGGGCATTGCCCCCAATCTCAGCATCGTTTCCAGCCCGATAACGACATCCGGTTCTCCTCGCTGATGTCCAGCTAGGTACCGCCCTTGCGGCGATTGGCAAGATTAAGATTACTCTTTGTGGTGCAGTGCGATCACGCCCAGAGTCGGGCTATTTTATCTGCACGGGGAGGCAGGCCGGGCAAGATTCGGCTCTCCTGCCCGGGAAAAGCACCTGGATTTCCGCGAAAATCTGCGATATTGCGACGGAGGGGCATGCTTTTCCGATGCGGGGGAACGGCAGGAGAGATTGCTTCGGCAGACCTGGCTGGTCCGGGGGAAATGCCCTGACCTGTTCCTCACATCCGTGAATAGAGTTAATTGAGTACACTCTTGTGCCCGCATTCTATCGATGGCAGTTGCATGGGGGTGAAACGCGGCCTTGCTGCGGCGATTCGCGCGATAACGGATGGAGAGGGCCGGCCATGCGCTGGCTGCTGGAGGAAGAGGATTCCGGTGGCGGAACTTACAGAACACGAGGTGCGGACCGAAGACGGGACGATCTATGCCGTTTCCGCCGGCGAAGGGCCGGTGGTGCTGATGGTGCATGGCAATCCCGGTCTGTCCTATTCCTGGCGGCACCAGATGCAGCCGCTCGCCGATGCGGGGTTCAAGGCAGTGGCGATCGACTGCCTCGGCTATGGACGGAGCGACAGGCCCACGGACCTTGCGCACTACGATTCCAGCGCGGTCCACCGGCAGTTGCTGGCGGTGCTCGATCACTTCGGAGCGGATCGCGCGGCCGTGGTGGGGCAGGATTTCGGGGCCCAGTATTCCTGGAACCTCGCGGTGCGCGCGCCGGAACGGGTCGCCGCGATCGCGGCCTGCGTCCCTTACGATTGCGATATGTCGGGCAGGGGGCTGCAGGGTTCCAATCCGCCGGACGACGGCACCGACGACAGCATGGCGATGTCGTCCGCCCGGCTGAAGCCGTCGGTCCGCTTCGCCAATATCGCGAAGAACCATTTCATCCATGTCCATTACTATCAGGAAGCCGGTCCGGCCGAACGCGAACTGGGGCCGAACCTGCGCGAGTACATGGCGCGGATCATGTACGCGCTCTCCGGTGACGGCAATCTGATGAGCTGGGAGGAAAAGCCGTCGGCGGGGACGGGCTATCTCGACGTGCTGGAAGAAGCGCCGCCGCTGCCGTGGCGCTGGCTGAGCGAAAGCGAATTCGATCATTTCGTCGAGGAATACGGCCGCCTCGGCCCCGAACTGGCGCTGGTCGGGCCGCTTGCGGCCTATCGCGTCGCCGACCGCAACTGGGAAATCGGCGCGGCCTGGGCCGACCGCGACGTCATGCAGCCCGCGCTGTTCCTGTGCGGAGCCGACGATCCCGTGCTGATGATGCTCGGCGAAGATTGGGAAGGGCGGCTGCGGCGGCGCGTGCCCAATCTCACCGGCTCGGCGATCATTCCCGGCGCCGGGCACATGGTCCAGCAGGAGCAGCCGGAAGCTTTCACTCGCGCTCTGCTGGCCTTCCTCCAAGGATTGCCGCCGGGCACCTTGCCCGGATGATCGCCAATTACGATTCCCTGATGTTCATTCACAACACTCCGGTCGAGGGCGGAATTACCCAGGCCTGGACCGGTCTGATGGTGAATGTCGGCCGCGAGGTGACGGACGAGGACCGGGCCCGGGCCACGATCTACCAGAATGCGAGCCGGGCGGCCTTCGCCCAGGATTTCGACGTCTGGGTGAACAAGGCGCCGTGCAAGCAGGTGCAGCAATTGCCGACCGACGGGCCCTATATCCACGGCATCGCGGATCAGCCGCATCCTCCGCGGCGTCAGGCCGCCAGCCGCTCTTTGCCTGGGACCTTTGGGTTCGCGCGCGCCAAGCGCCCGCGACAGGTCGACCACGATTGCCGAAACGAGAATGTCGATCAGCGTGGCCGAGGCGCTCCAGCCTGCCCGGGCGAAGACGCCCCCATGGTCGGGGGCGAGCAGGGTCAGGTTGGAGAACGCGCCGAGGAAGGGGTACCCTTGGGAAAGCGGGGCGTTCTTCTTGGCAAGCCACACGCCTTGCGCGGGCGAGCCGCAGGTGTTCGCCGTCAGCGTCGCGAAAGTTTCGATCAGCGCTTCGGGGTTCGTGTTCTTGAAATCGAAGAACTCGGTCATCCCGTAAGGGACGTTGACTGTGACCGTCGATTCATTCTCCGCGAAGCCTTGCTGTTCCCGCCAGGCCGACCACGGGGTCCGGTCCTCGTTTTCCGCGATGCAGGCGGAAAACTTCATCGGCACGCCGAAGGTCTTGCAGGAAAAGCGCGAGGCCTCGCGAAAGCTTTCCCGTTCCCATTTCCGACACTTTTCGTCCCGTTGCGGGGCTGGGTTCCTCCCGATGCCCGGAATGCATGAGTGGGAGGGCAATAAGTATTACTCAATTGATGCCGGTTGGGAAGGGGATTGCCCAAGGGACGGTCAGGGACGGGCTTCTCGAGCTGCAGGGCGCGATGAGAGTGCCGTCCTGATCGCAGGCGCGGGAAAGCCTGCACTGCCTTGTCGAAAACCAATATCCTGCACGATACTATGAATCCGGACTATTCGGTAGGATGGGAAATTGCCTGATGGGCCTTCGTCCGCTGAGCGGGGCGCACGGACTGCCGATTTCCTGAACGAATATCCCCCCTTCTCCGGTGCATTCCGCCCCTTTTGGAAAATTGATGCAGTGCACCATTTTGCGCTTCCTTTCGGAATTGAATGACATATACTTAGAAATATAGTGTTCTTGGAGGCAGGCAGATGTTCCGCATACTTGCGCCGGTGTGGGCGGCGTTGCTTCTCGTCCTTGGCGGGTGCTCTCCGGCGCAGGAGCAGGAAGGCCCGCTCGTGCTCGCCGCCGCCAGCTTGCAGGAATCGATGGAAGCGGCGGCGGATGCCTGGACGGCGAAGGGACATGCCAAACCGGTCCTGTCGTTTGCCGCGACGTCCGCGCTCGCGCGTCAGATCGAAGCGGGGGGCGCTGGCGATATCTTCGTCGCGGCGGACGAGAAATGGATGCGCGAGGTGGCCGGCAAGGGGCTGATCGTGCCGGATAGCCGGACCCCCTTCCTCAGCAACAGCATTGTCCTCATCGCTCCGGCGGGATCGAAAACGGATCTCGCGATCGCTCCGGGCTTTCCCCTGGCCAAGGCGCTGGAGGACGGGCGGCTTGCCATGGCGAACCCGGATGCCGTGCCCGCGGGACGCTATGGCAAGCAGGCGCTCGTTTCTCTCGGTGTCTGGGATTCGGTCGCGGACCGGATCGCGAGCGCGGAAAACGTCCGTGTCGCACTGGCGCTGGTCAGCCGGGGCGAAGCGCCGCTGGGTATCGTCTATGCGACCGATGCCAAGGCCGAACCCGGCGTGGAGGTGGCCGGTACGTTCCCTGCGGGCAGCCATGTCCCGATCAGTTATCCGCTCGCCCGGCTCAAGACTTCGCAGAACCCCGATGCGGAGGCATTCCGCGTCTTCCTCCTCTCGCCTGAAGGCAAGGATATCTTTCGCGGTTTCGGATTCGGTGTACGCTAGGACGCATGACGCCGCTTTCGCCTGTCGAATGGGCCGTGGTGGCCCTTTCCCTGAAAGTCAGTGGCGTGGCGATTGCCCTGGTCCTGCCGGTATCGTTCGGGCTTGCCTGGCTGCTTGAGCGCACGCGTATCCCGGGCAAGGTCGTGCTGGATGCGCTTGTCCACCTGCCGCTGGTCCTGCCGCCGGTCGTGACGGGATGGCTCCTGTTGCTCGCCTTCGGCGCCAATGGTCCGGCAGGGCGTTTCCTGCACGACGCGTTCGGGATCACGCTCATGTTCCGCTGGACCGGCGCCGCCCTTGCCGCGGCCGTCATGGCGCTGCCGCTCATGGTCCGGGCGATCAGGCTGTCGCTCGAAGGGGTCGACCGGCGGCTGGAAGTGGTGGCCCGCACTCTCGGGGCAGGTCCCTGGCGGACGTTCTTTTCGGTCACGCTGCCGCTCGCCATGCCGGGCGTGCTCGCCGCCATGGTGCTGGGCTTTGCGCGGTCGATCGGGGAGTTCGGGGCGACGATCACGTTCGTGTCCAACGTTCCGGGCGAGACGCGGACATTGCCGCTTGCCATCTATACCGCCCTGCAAGTGCCCGGCAGCGAAGCGGCGGTGACCCGGCTCGCGCTGATTTCGGTGGCGCTTTCGCTGGCGGCCCTGGTTGCTTCCGAATGGCTTACGCGGCGCGGCAAGAACGGCGGGAGGCGGCATGTCCTTTGACATCGACATCGCAATCCACCGTGGCGGCAAGCGGATTGCGGCTCGCATCGAATCGGCCTCGCGGGTCGTCGCGCTGTTCGGACCGTCCGGTGCGGGCAAGACCAGTATCCTCCAGATGATCGCGGGCCTGTTGCCGCCGGAATCCGGGCACATCGTGATTTCCGGCGAGGTCCTGTTCGACAGTACCGCGGGCATTGACGTTCCACCGGAAAAGCGCGCCTGCGGCTATGTCTTCCAGGATGGCCGCCTGTTTCCGCACCGCCGCGTGCGGGAAAACCTGCTCTACGGCTGGAAGCTCGCCCCGCCGGAGCGCCGCTGGATGGCGCTGGACGTGGCGGTGGGGTTCCTCGGCATTGCCCATCTGCTCGACCGGATGCCGGGCACGCTTTCGGGCGGCGAGGCGCAGCGTGTCGCGATCGGGCGGGCCCTGCTGTCCGGTCCGCGCTTCCTCCTGATGGACGAGCCGCTCTCGTCGCTCGATGCCGCGCGGCGGCACGAGATCATGCTCCTGATCGAACGGATCCGCGACGAGATGGAAATCCCGATCCTCTATGTAAGTCACGACCGGAGCGAGGTGGAACGGCTGGCCGGCACGGTGATCGACGTAGGCTGAAATCAGGTCTTCTGGTGTTCCAGGGGGGCCGGAAGGACATTCTCTTCCAGTTCGGTCCAGTCCACCCCACGCCGCACGCGCCCGGCCTGCTTCTGCAGCATCCGGTAGTGATGCAGGACTTCGTGGCCGAACGGCGTCACGCGGGCCCCGCTGCTTGCCGTGCCGCCGGGCATGGTGGCCACCAGCGGTTCGCGCCAGCACCGGTTCATGGTGTCGACCAGAAGCCATGCCCTGCGGTAGCTCATGCCCATCGCCCGTCCCGCAGCCGAAATCGAGCCTTCCCGCGCGATCGCATCGAGCAGGTCGGCCTTGCCCGGGCCCATGGCGATTTCTTCGCCGCACATGATCTGGAGCTTGATCTTGAGAATGGGCTTGTCGTTCATGCCCGCTGTTTTACGCGCAAGCTGCCCTTGCCCGCAATGGGGTGAGCCGCGAGAGCGGTCAACAGGCCTATTCGCCGGGGGCCGGTGCCGGGGGATTGCCCACGCTTGCTTCCGCCAGCGCAAGCGCGGCATCGAAGTTCGGCGCGAATTGCAGCCCCTCGTGGGTGGACGACAGGCCGGCCCGGGCCAGCATCGCCTTCGGCTGGGGCTGGAGCGACGAAAAGATGATCTCGGTCCCCGCGCGCCGTGCCTGTGCGACGAATTCCTCGATCATCGTAACGCCGCTGGCATCGAGCAGGGGGACCAGCCGCATGCGCAGGATGACGACTTTCGGCT
>JAQVEQ010000130.1 GCA_028697875.1 Novosphingobium sp.
GCCCAGCTTGTCGAACAGCCGGAAATGCGTGCCTTGCGCGATCAGCAAGTCGTCCACCGGGCCCAGCACCGGGCCGAAGCTGTAGGGATCGGTGACCCACCATTCATGGGCCCCGGCGGTGCAGCGGTACTTCACCGGCTCGGGCTTGCCGCGCAGCTTGCCTTCGAACAGGCCGCGCGGGTCGGTGCGCTTCATCGCGCCCAGCCGCCCGCCCTGGAGGCTGAAGGCTTCGGCCGTTTCCGCCCCGGGCAGGATCGCGCGGGCAAAGGTGCCTTCGGGCCCCTCGTGCGGCCCCAAAAGCGAGAAGGGATCGGCGTGGGAGCCTTCCAGTAATGCTGCTATCGCGCTGTCCGGCGGCCTCACATCACCTTCCAGATATCACGGGCATATTCGGAGATCGTCCGGTCGGAAGAGAACCAGCCGACATTGGCGATGTTATGGACCACCGCCTTGCGCCAGCCGGCCTGGTCTTCCCAGCGGGCGTCGACGGAACGCTGCGCGGCGGCGTAGGCGTCGAAATCGGAGGCGACCATGAACCAGTCGTGGTCGTAAAGGCCGCCCATGAGGCCGGTGTAGCGGTGCGGATCGTCGGGCGAGAACACGCCCGAGGCGATCGCTTCGACCGCCTGGTGCAATTCGCGGGAGTGCTCGATCACTTCCCGCGGGTTGTAGCCGTCGGCCCGCCGTGCCGCGACTTCTTCGGCAGTGAGGCCGAAAATCACGATATTCTCGTCTCCGACGCGGTCCTTGATCTCGATATTCGCGCCGTCGAGCGTACCGATGGTCAATGCGCCGTTCAACGCGAATTTCATGTTGCCGGTGCCGGAAGCTTCCATCCCCGCGGTGGATATCTGTTCCGACAGGTCGGCGGCCGGGATGATCCGTTCGGCCAGGCTGACATTGTAGTTGGGCACGAACACGACCTTGAGCAGCCCGCCCACCGACGGGTCGGAATTGATCCTGCGGGCGATGTCGTTGGCCAGTTTGATAATCAGCTTGGCATTGTGATAGCTCGGCGCCGCCTTGCCGCCGATGATCTTGACCCGCGGCACCCAGTCGCGCTCCGGATGGCAGCGGATCTGGTCGTAGAGCGCGACCGTTTCGATCAGGTTGAGCAGCTGGCGCTTGTATTCGTGGATGCGCTTGATCTGGACGTCGAACAGCGCGTCTGGGTTGAGCCGGACGCCGGTGAGTTCCCGGATATGGGCGGCGAGGGCGACCTTGTTGGCCCGCTTCACTTCGGCCAGGCGTTCACCCAGTGTGGTATCGCCCGCGAACCTGTCGAGCTCGACGAGCTTTTCGGCATCGTCGAGGAAGGCATCGCCGATCGTGTCGCGGAGGATCGCGGTCAGGCCGGGATTGCACTGTTGCAGCCAGCGGCGCGGTGTAACCCCGTTGGTCTTGTTGTTGATCCGGTCGGGATAGAGCTTGTGCAGGTCGGCGAAGACCGTTTCCTTCATCAGCTCGGTATGCAGTGCCGCCACGCCGTTGACGCTGTGCGCCCCGGCGAAGGCGAGATTGGCCATGCGCACCCGCCGGTCGCCGCCTTCGTCGATCAGCGAGATGGCGGAAATGGCGCCGTCGTCCAGCCCGGCCTTGCGCGCTTCGCGCAGGACGCGGCTGTTGATCGCATAGACGATCTGCATGTGGCGCGGCAGCAGCCGTTCGAACAGCGGCAGGGGCCAGCTTTCCAGCGCTTCGGGCAGCAGGGTATGGTTGGTATAGGCGATGGTGCGCCGGGTGACGTCCCACGCTTCCTCGAATTCCAGCCCGTGGACGTCGATCAGCAGCCGCATAAGTTCGGCCACCGCCACGGACGGGTGGGTGTCGTTGAGCTGGATCGCCGCCTTGTCGGGCAGGGTGCGGATGTCGCCTTCGTACTGGACGTGGCGGCGCACGATGTCCTGGATCGAGGCGGAGGAGAAGAAGAACTCCTGCCGCAGGCGCAGTTCCTGTCCGGCGGGGCTGGAATCGGCGGGGTAGAGCACGCGCACGAGGCTGTCGGCGCGCACCTGGTCGGACAGCGCCTCGGCATGTTCGCCGGCATTGAAGGCGTCGAGCCGGATCGGGTCGAGCGCGCTGGCCGTCCACAGGCGCAAGGTGTTGACCCGCTTGCCGCGCCAGCCGACCACCGGCGTGTCGACGGCGGTGGCTTCCACTTCCTCGTGCGGATGCCATTCCACGCCGTCGCCGGAGCCGACGACTTCGCCGCCAAAACCGACATGATAGGAGCTTTCGCGCCGTTCGAATTCCCAGGGGTTGCCGTGGGCCAGCCAGGTTTCCGGCAGTTCGACCTGCCAGCCGTCGTCGATCCGCTGGCGGAACATGCCGTTCACGTAACGGATGCCGTAGCCGTAGGCGGGGATGTCGAGCGAGGCGAGGCTTTCCATGAAACAGGCCGCCAGCCGGCCGAGGCCCCCGTTGCCGAGCGCGGCGTCCGGTTCCAGTTCCTCCAGCGCGGCCAGGTCGAAACCGTGGTTGCGCAGGGCCTGTTCCATCTCGCCGGTCATTTCCATGTTGCTGAGCGCATCGCGCATCAGCCGGCCGATCAGGAATTCGAGGCTGAGGTAATAGACCCGCTTGTCCTTTTCCTCATAGGTGCGGCGGGTCGCTTCCATCCAGCGGTCGATGATCCGGTCGCGCAGGGTGAGGACGGCGGCGGTGAACCAGTCGTGCGGCTTGGCGGCCCGTTCGTCCTTGCCGATGCGGTGGCGCAGGACGTCGACCAGCAGGGCATCGGTGTTCTGGGTGTCGATGCTCCGGGCTTCGGTGTCGTTCGGGGTGGGGATGGGTTCGGCAGGCAAGGCAATCGCTCCATTCGATGACCGCCTTGAGAGGGCGCTGGCGTGCGCCCCTTCCGGCCGGCAAGTTAGGCCTCTCCTGCTGCCAGTGCCTGCCGTATCAGGCGGCGGGGGCATGGATTGCGCCATGCCTGCCGACTCCCGGCAGCGCTTGCTCCTCCGATCTCCTGGTGACGGGAGTATGACAGAGCGGAGCCTTCGGCAAGATGGCTTTGTATCGTTGTGCAACTGCAAAAGAACAGGCGACCGCCACGCGCGAATCGTGTTACGAATCAGGCTCATCTCACGGAAGGCCACGTCACGCATGACCGCTCCCGAAGTGCCTGCCGGCCCGACCGCCGCCGAACCCTGGTGGCGCGGGGCCGCAATCTACCAGATCTATCCCCGCAGCTTCCAGGATAGCGACGGCGACGGTGTGGGCGACCTGGCGGGAATTACGCGGCGGCTGGATCATGTGGCGTCGCTGGGCGTGGATGCGATCTGGATATCGCCTTTCTTCACCTCGCCGATGCGCGATTTCGGTTACGACGTGTCCGATTACTGCGGGGTCGATCCGATTTTCGGCACGCTTGCCGATTTCGACGCGCTGGTTGCCACCGCCCACGGGCACGGGCTGAAAGTCCTGATCGACCAGGTCTATGCCCATACCTCGGACCAGCACCCGTGGTTCGCCGAAAGCCGCGCCTCGCACGGCAATGCGCGGGCCGACTGGTACGTCTGGGCCGATCCGAAGGCGGACGGGACGCCGCCCAACAACTGGCAGTCCGTCTTCGGCGGCCCGGCCTGGACCTGGGACGCGCGGCGGCGCCAGTATTACATGCACAGTTTCCTGAAAGAGCAGCCGCAGCTCAACCTGCATAATCGCGCGGTGCAAGACGCGCTGCTCGACGTGGCGCGCTTCTGGCTGGACCAAGGCGTCGACGGGTTCCGGCTCGACGCGCTCAACCATTCGATGCACGATCCCTTGCTGCGCGACAATCCGCCCGCCCCGGACAACGGCCGGGTGCGCACCCGGCCGTTCGACTACCAGCTCAAGGTGCATAGCCAGTCGCAGCCGGGCGTCGTCCAATTCATCGAGCGGCTGCGCGCCGTGTGCGACGAATACGGCGCGATCCACACCGTGGCCGAAGTGGGCGGCGACGACGCCGAGGCGGAGCGCAAGGCTTATACCGCGGGCACCCACCGGCTCGACAGCGCCTACGGCTTCGATTTCCTCTATGCGCCCGAGCTGACGGCGCAGTTCGTGGCCGACACGATGAAAGGCTGGCGCGAGGGCGAAAGCTGGCCGAGCTGGGCATTCGAGAACCACGACGCGCCGCGCGCCGTTTCGCGCTGGTGCGCGGCGCAGGACATGGCACGCTTCGCGCGGATGAAAATGGCGCTGCTCATGGCGCTGCGCGGCAACGTGATCCTCTACCAGGGGGAAGAGCTGGGGCTGGAGCAGGACGACATTCCCTTCGAACTGCTGCAGGATCCCGAAGCGATCGCCAACTGGCCGCTGACCCTCTCGCGCGACGGCGCGCGCACGCCGATGCCGTGGCGCAACGAACCGCTGGGGGGCTTCACCACCGGTACGCCGTGGCGGCCCCTGTCGCAGGCGAATCTCGCCCGCGCGGTCGCGCAGGAGGAAGCGGACGCCCGTTCCCTGCTGCATCTCACCCGCCAGCTGCTGGCCATGCGCAATGCCCATCCGGCCATGCGATACGGCCATTTCGCGAAGTGCTGTGCGGACGGCGCGCTGCTTTCCTTCGAGCGCGAAGCCGGGGGACAGCACATGCGGTGCCTGTTCAACCTGGGGACGGAACCGGTCGAAGTGCCGCCTTCGCTGCGCGGGGGAGAGACGATTTTCTCAGTCAACGGCGCCACGCCGCAGACCCTGCCCGCCTATGGGGCGCTCTACCTGCTGGGATAAGTCAGGCTTTTCGGTCCTTTCGAGTGGACCGGACAGCGGAATTCGAAGGTCAGACAGCTATTGTTGGTTAGGTTTGCTCCAACGGCGCGGTTGGCAGCACCATGAGAATTGAGCCTCGGATCAGACTTCGCTCTTATAGGTGCTTTGCTCGGAATGCACGGAAGACGACAGGGCGCTGCCCGCAATTGTGCGGGCCAGCTGCATTAAGGCCGAACGATCCTTTGGCGGGAGGGAGCGTATGAGATCGACCCACTCGCGTTCCTCGGCGGAATAGCCGATGTCTGGAATGTCCGCAGTCGGATCGTCCGTTTCACCATTGAGATATGCTGATGTGGTTCGTAGCTCTCGTGCTATCTGATGCAGATACCGCGACCCCCTGGCTGCTCCACGCACGAGCCCATTGATCGTACTCTGATCAAGACGCACCCGCCGGGCTAACTCAGCTTGTGAAATTCCGACGACGCCGAGCCGCTCCTTTATGCGATCACCGACAGTCATCACGCGAATCTATCGGAACGCCCATAGGTAAGGGATAAGGTTTTTACCATTGACTCGCATATGGGTATTGCCATAGGTGGCCTGATGTTGCCGTCCGTCACACAACCGAAAAAATTTCATCCCACAGCTGCGGATATGGGCGCGCATGCCGTCTTCTTGACGAAGGCACTGGCCGGCAGCGCCCTCGTTCATGCAATTGCGGAGATTCCGTGAGTTTTACTGCTCAGTCCGTCGCTGAGGTGACGCCCCCTCTGGAGCCCCTGCCGCGCTATGCGGACAGGCCGAACGCGGGCGGAAAAAAGAAACCCTGGGGCAAGCGGGCCGGGACGCTGATATCGCTCAGCCTTCTGGCTGCGGCCCTGTGGCAATGCCGCCAACTCGATTTCGCCATTTTCAAGACTCTCATGCCCGGCTCGGCCGCTTTCTGGCTGGTCTATGCCGCCTATTACTTGGCGACTCCGCTTTCCGAGTGGGTGATTTTCCGCCGCCTGTGGGACCTTCCCCCGGCCGGGATCGTTCCCCTGCTGCGCAAGAAGGTCAGCAACGAGCTGATTCTCGGCTATCTCGGCGAAGTCTACTTCTACAGCTGGGCCCGGCGTCACAGCCATATCGTCTCCGCCCCGTTCGGCGCGATCAAGGACGTGGCCATCCTGTCCGCCATGATGGGCAACATCGTCACGCTGGCGATGGTCGCGGCCGGCGCGTCGCTGTTCTTCCCGCTGATCCGCCAGGTCGAATTCAGCATCAGCCAGCAGGCGGTGATTATTTCAGTGGCCTTCCTGGCCATCACTTCGGCCCTCGTGCTGTTCCTCCGGCGCCAGATATTCAGCCTGCCACTGCGTGAACTGGTGTTCGTCAGCGTCATGCATACCTTGCGTATTCTCGCCGGGATCGGCCTGCTCGCCTTGCTCTGGCACCTCGCCCTGCCGGACGTGGCCCTGATCTGGTGGGCCCTTCTCGCCCTGCTGCGCCAGCTCGTCTCGCGCCTGCCGTTCGTGCCGAACAAGGATGTTGTCTTCGCCAGCATCGCGATTTTCCTGCTGGGCGAGGATGCCAAGATCGCCGCCCTGATGGCGCTGATCGCCGGCGTCCTGCTCGCCACCCACCTCGTGGTTGCCCTTGTGCTGGGCCTTGCCGGACTGGTGAAAGGGGAGGAGATTCCCGATGAAGATCGTTGATGTCTGCGGCTTCTACAGTCCGGTCGGCGGCGGGGTGAAAACCTATGTCGAGCGCAAGCTCGCCGCCGCCCCGTGGATGGGCCATGAAGTGGTGGTCATCGCCCCGGGGCCGAAGGACACCGAAATCGAAGTGGCGCCCGGTGCCCGGCTGGTGACGATGACCAGCCCGGTCTTTCCGCTCGATCCGCGATACCATTATTTCAGCAACGAGATCCGGCTGCACGAACTGCTCGACCGGTTCGCGCCGGATGTGGTGGAATGCTCCACCCCGTGGTCCAGCCCCGGCATGGTCGCCCGCTGGCCGGGCAAGGCGCGGCGTTCGCTGATCATGCATTGCGATCCGCTGTCGGCCTATCCCTATCGCTGGTTCGGCTCCTTGATGGAGCGTGACACGATCGACCGCGGTTTCGAATTCTTCTGGCGCCACTTGCGCCGCCTGGGCGCCAGCTACGACCTTGTCGTGTGTGCGAACCAGAATCTCGCCAGCCGCCTGAGCGATGGCGGCGTCGCCAATGTCGTCACCGAGCCGATGGGCGTGCAGCCGCATATCTTCAGCCCCCGATTGCGCGATGAGGCGCTGCGCGGCGAAGTCCTGCGGGATTGCGGCCTCGATGCGGATGCGACGCTCCTGATCGGCGTCGGGCGCCTCTCGTCCGAAAAGCGGTGGTCGATGGTGATCGATGCCGTCACTGCGGCCGGTTACGACCGCAAGATCGGCATGGTGCTGGTCGGTGAAGGCCGCGAACGGCGGCGCCTGCTGCGCCAGATCGGCGGCAATCCCCACATTCGCCTGATCGGGCCGATAACCGAGCGCGGCCTGCTGTCGCGCATGCTGGCAAGCGCGGATGCGCTGGTCCATGGCTGCGAAGCCGAAACCTTCGGCATGGTCGCGGCCGAAGCACGGGCCAGCGGCATTCCGGTGATCGCGCCCGACATGGGCGGGGCGAGCGATTTCGCCGGTAATGGCATGGGGTGGCGTTACCGCGCCGGCCACGGCCCCAGCCTGCTTTCCCTGCTCCGTTGGCTCGACCCGGACGATTATGCGAATTGCCGGCTCCGGGCCAGCCGGGTGGCCGGCGGCGCCTGGACGATGGATGAGCATTTCGCCGCGCTTTTCGCCCGTTACGAGGCCTTGCCGGTGCTGGCCGAGGCGGCCTGATGCCTGCAAAGAAGGGTTCTCGTGGACGGGATCCCGAGATCCTGGTCTATCTTCACCGCTTTTGCGAAGGCGGCGTCGAACGCGTGGCCTTGCGTCTGGCCGACTCCTGGAGCCGGAGCGGAGCGCGGGTCACGATCGCGGTCGCTTACGCCACGCCGCCGGTTTCCTCGGTACCGGCGGGCAATTGGGTCGTCCGGCAATCCGGCATGACATGGTGGCCGCGTTCGCTCGAAGGGCTGTGGATGGCCGCCTGGCTGATCCGTTGCGTCCGCCGCGGTTCGCCCGACGTGATCTTCTGCCCCGGCAACAGCTACACGATCAGCGCCGTCCTGGCCAAGGCATGGCTGGGCCGGAAGTGCCCGCCGATCCTGTGCAAGATCAGCAACAGCCTGGTCCGCCGCGATTTCACCGGGGTCGTACGCAAGGCTTACGATGCATGGCTGCGCCTTCAGGGGCGGACGATTGATTGCTTCGCCGCCACTGCCGAACCGGTCGCATTTGAGGCGGAACGCGCGCTGGCAATCGACCCGGCACGGATCGCCGTGCTGCCCAATCCGGTGATCGACCGTGCGCTGGTCGAACGGCTCGACGCGGCGGCGCAGGACCATTCTCCCCGCAATGCTTGGACGTTCCTTTCCGTCGGCCGGCTGGTGCCGCAAAAGAACTACG
>JAQVEQ010000131.1 GCA_028697875.1 Novosphingobium sp.
CGGGATCTCGGATTCAAGCTGGAGCAGCCGCTGTCCATCGGCCCAGAAGCCGGGATGGGTCGGCGTCGGTTCGGGGCCGTAGGGGTTGTCCTCGTAGATCGTCTCGCCCGCCGCCAGCCGGGCCTTCTCCTCGCCGGAGCGGCTCCATTCGGTGAAGTCCGGCGCGGCGGCGATCCCGACCAGCCCGGCCAGCCTGTCTCCCAGCGCGCGGCCGGCCAGCAGCATCAGCCAGCCGCCCATCGACGAACCGACCAGCACGACCGGCCTCCCGGCCAGCAGGGCTTCGACCAGGGCCACCACTTCCTCGCACCAGCGCGAGAGGGTGCCGTCGGCAAAGGCGCCGCCCCTGTCTGGCCCGGCGCTTTCCCCGCAGCCGGAATAGTCGAGCAGAAGGCAGGCCTGTCCGCGTTCCCTGGCCCAGTCGAACAGCGCGGTCGCCTTGCCGCCCGCCATGTCGGACATGTAGCCGGGCAGGAACACCAGCGCGGGGCCGGAACCGGCGGTGAAACGGTAGGCGATGCGCCGCCCGTCCGGCATGTCGAAATAGGAAATGTCGCTCATCGTGGCGCATCATGGGACGTGGCAATGAACGCGGCAAGGCAGTTAGTGACACGGCGGTTAGTGACTCTGCGGCAATCGCTCCCTATATGGCCCGCATGGCGCATGTGCTGACTACCACCACGACCACGACTACCCGGCACGCCCGGGCACGGTCGGTCGCGGCTTGAACGCAGCCACCGTCGCCCGGGCATCCGGGCGGCATGGCGTCGGCCTCCCGGAAATTGCCCGACATCGACTGACGCCAAGGCTTTCGGCGCGCGGCGGCTTGTGCCATGGCGCGCAACGACGAGAATTGAGACGAGTGCGATGAGCGAAGTTCTGAAGATCAGCCTGCCCGACGGTTCCGTGCGCGAAATGCCGGTGGGATCGACTCCCGCCGATGTCGCCGCCGCGATCGGCCCCGGCCTTGCCAAGGCGGCGCTTGCCGCGCGCATCGACGGCGAGCTGGTCGACCTCACCCGTCCCTTCACTGGCGATGCCGAACTGGCGCTGGTCACGAGCCGCGACGAGGCGGAGGCGCTGGAACTCGCCCGTCACGACTATGCCCACATCCTCGCCGAAGCGGTGCAGGCGCTGTTCCCCGGCACGCAGATCACGTTCGGCCCGGCGACCGACGACGGTTTCTATTACGATTTCGCGCCCGATCCCGCGCGCGGCCCCTTCACCGACGAGGACCTGCCCGCGATCGAGGAAAAGATGCGGGAGATCATCGCGGCGGACAAGCCGCTGCGCCGCGAGGTGTGGAGCCGTGAAGGCCTGATCGCGCGCTGGAAGGCGGAAGGGGAAACCTTCAAGGCCGAATGGGCCGCCGAACTGCCCGAGGGCGAGGAACTGACCGTCTACTGGTCGGGCCACGACTGGCTCGACATGTGCCGCGGGCCGCACCTGCCTTCGACCGGCAAGCTCGATCCCAAGGCGTTCAAGCTGACCCGCGTGTCGGGCGCCTATTGGCGCGGCGACCAGAAGAACGCGATGCTCAGCCGCATCTACGGCACCGGCTGGCTCAACAAGAAGCAGCTCGACGCGCACCTTCACCGGCTGGAAGAAGCCGCCAAGCGCGACCACCGCAAGCTGGGTGCGGAAATGGACCTGTTCCACCTCCAGCAGGAGGCGCACGGGTCGGTCTTCTGGCACCCCAAGGGCTACATCGTGTGGCGTGAGCTGGAGGCTTACATGCGCCGCGCGATCGACGGCGCGGGCTACAAGGAAGTCAAGACCCCGCAAGTGATGGACAGCCGCCAGTGGGAGCAGTCCGGCCACTGGGGCAAGTACCGCGAGAACATGTTCGTCATCCCCGACGAAGTCCCCAATACCGAGGAAGCAGGGCCGATCATCTCGGGCGAGGCGGACTGGATGGCGCTCAAGCCGATGAACTGCCCGGCCCACGTGCTGATCTTCAAGCAGGGCATCAAGTCCTACCGCGACTTGCCGCTGCGCATTTACGAGAACGGCTGCTGCCACCGTAACGAACCGCATGGCGCACTGCACGGGCTGATGCGCGTGCGCCAGTTCACGCAGGACGACGCGCACATCTTCTGCCGCGAGGACCAGATCGTCGCCGAAGTGGAGGCATTCTGCGCGCTGGCGGACCGGATCTACAAGGATTTCGGCTTCACTTACGCGATCAAGCTGGCCCTGCGCCCGGAACAGCGTTTCGGCACCGACGCGATGTGGGACCAGGCCGAGGCGGAGCTGCGCCAGGCGGTGCGCGACGCCGGTCTGGCGACCGGGGAATACGGCTGGGAGGAACTGCCCGGCGAAGGGGCGTTCTATGCGCCCAAGCTGGAATGGCATCTGACCGACGCTATCGGCCGCACCTGGCAGGTCGGCACGATCCAGTCCGACCGCGTGCTGCCCGAACGGCTCGACGCGTCATATGTCGGCGAGGACGGAGAACGGCACCGGCCGGTCCTGCTGCACCGGGCGATCTTCGGCAGTTACGAGCGTTTCGTCGGCATCCTGATCGAGCATTTCGCGGGCAAGCTGCCCGTCTGGCTCGCGCCGGTGCAGGCGGTGGTCGCGACGATCGTCTCGGACGCGGACGATTATGCGAAGGAAGCCGTGGCCAAGCTCAAGGCGGCGGGCATCCGCGTCGAATCGGACCTGCGCAACGAGAAGATCAACTACAAGGTGCGCGAACATTCGCTGAAGAAGGTCCCGCACTTGCTGGTGGTCGGCAAGCGCGAGGCGGAGGAAGGCACGGTTGCCGTCCGCACGCTGGGCGAACAGCAGCAGAAGGGCATGAGCCTCGACGAAGCGATTGCCATGCTGAAGGCGGAAACGCTGGCACCCGACCTGCGCTGAGTCGATGATCGCACGCGAACTTCTCGGCACGGCGCAAGTGCCCGGCGGCGAAGAGCTGCAACTCTATCGCCACGACCGCGATTTCATGATCGTGCTCGGCCACAACGAACTGATGAGCACGCGCAAGTGGGGCTCGGAAGAGGCGCTGGCGACCCTGTCGTTCGAGCGTATCAGGCACGCCCGCCGGCCGCACATGCTGATCGGCGGTTACGGCATGGGCTTCACCTTGCGCGCCGCGCTCAAGGTCCTGCCGCAAGATGCGCGGGTCACGGTGGTCGAACTGGTGCCGGAGATCATCGAATGGGCGCGCGGGCCGATGGCCGAAGTGGCCCAGGGCTGCCTCGACGATCCGCGCGTGACGCTGATCGAAGCGGATGTCGCCCCGTTCATCGCCGCCGCGCAGGGGGACTACGACGCCATCCTGCTCGATGTCGACAATGGCCCCGACGGGCTCGTGCGGGCGGACAACGACGTCCTCTATTCGGCGGCCGGGCTGCGCTCGGCCCGGACCGCGCTGACCCCGGAAGGCGTTCTTGCCATCTGGTCGGCGGGGCCGGACCCGGCCTTCACCCGCCGCTTGCAGAAGAACGGCTTTGCGGTCGAAGAAGCGAAAGTGGCCGCGCGCAGCAACGGCAAGGGGCCCAAGCACGTGATCTGGTTCGCCTCGCCGCGCGAATAGCGCCGCCGGAACGGAAAATCAGAAGGGCAGGGCCTGCCCGGCCAGGATCAGCGCCAGGGCGCAGCCGCAGACAATAAGCGCGCGCAACGCGTCGAGCGGCGCGGTCAATATGTCATGGTCGGCCATGAATCGGATCGGGGCGGCTGCTTTGGCCATGGCGCCATTGTCGCGCTGCCGGGTTAGCGAAGGGTTAAGCGGCCGCGGCAGGCATCTGCTGGCTGGAACAGTGGAAGCCCCCGCCCCCTGCCAGCACCGCGTCGCCGCGCAGCCCGATCGTCTCGCGGCCGGGGAACAGCGCGGCGATTGCCGCCACTCCGTCCGCGTCGTGAGGCGAGCCGAAAGTCGGCACGACCACGAGGTGGCTGGTGATCGTGAAGTTCATGTAGCTGGCCGGCTCCACCCGCCCGTCCGTTTCGATCCGCCCGGGCGAGGGCACGTCGCGCACCGCGACGCCGAAGGCTTCGGCGCGGCGTTTCGCATCGGCATAGATTTCCGCGTTGGGATCGTCCGCCCCGGTCGGCAACGGCAGGGCGAGCGTGTTGGGCGCGACGAAGCGGGCGAGGTTGTCGACATGCCCGTCGGTGTGGTCGTTTATCAGGCCGTCGCCCAGCCACAGGACGCGGTCGTAGCCGAGATCGCGCAGCAGGCGCGCCTCAAGATCGGCGCGCGAAAGCCGCGGGTTGCGGTTGGGGTTGAGCAGGCACTGTTCGGTCGTGGCGACCAGCCCGGTGCCGTCCCCGTCCAGGGCTCCGCCTTCCAGGATCCAGTCGGCCACGGTCACTTCCAGCCCGGCGTCGCGGGCCAGTTCGGCGCCGATTTCCTGATCGCCGTCCATCAGGTATTTCCCGCCCCAGCCATTGAAGCCGAAACGCCGGGCAACCCGCGCGCCCTGCCCATCGGTCACGACCAGCGGGCCCGTATCGCGCAGCCAGACGTCACCATAGCGCCGCCGTTCCAGCCGCACTGCCGCACTCACCAGTTCGCGCGCGCGCGCCTCGTTGGCCTCGTCGCGCACCAGCAGGCGCACTTCCTGTCCGCTTTCCGCCACCGCACTGGCGAAAGCGGCGATCTGTTCCTGCGCGCGCGGCAGTACGTCCGGCCATTCCACCGGATCGTGCGGAAAGCCGATCCACAGCCAGTCCTGCGGCGCCCATTCGGGCGGCATGCGAAACGTCCGGTCTTTCATGTCCTGTGTCGTCCTCGGCAACCGCCCGGCGGGCAGGTCATTGGGCGTTCCTCGGGAAGCGATTCGCCTCCCTCTGGCAGAGGCATGGCCGCCCGGCAAGGATGCGGGCTTGCCCTTGTGCGCGGGCTGGGGCAGGCGTGCTCCATGAACGCGGATTGGGACAATGCGATCGCCAGGGCCAGGGCCCATTCGCCCTTCCTCACCCTGGGGCTGGACCGCCAGCCGGAGCTGGAACGGCTCCTCGCCGAAGGGCGCGGGGCAGAGGCGCTGGCCTATGTGAACGAGGCCGGGCGCGATGCCGAGAGCCCTGCCGTCGCCTTGCGGCGGGAACGCTGGGCGCTGGCGACGGCCTTGGGGATCGGCGACCTCGCCGCGGCCTTTTCGCTGACGCAAGTGATGGAGACCCTGTCCGACTTTGCCGACCGCGCGCTCGATGTGGCCATCGACGCGGCGATTCGCGAACGGGCGCCCGATGCCGATCCGGCCGGTTTCGTCGCGCTGGCGCTCGGCAAGCACGGCGCGCGCGAACTCAACTACAGTTCGGACATCGACCCGATCCTGCTCTACGACCCGGCGGTGCTGCCCCGGCGGGAGCGGGACGAACCGGGCGAGGCGGCCCAGCGCGTGGCGCGGCGGCTGATGGAGATGCTGTCGCACAAGACGGCGGAAGGATATGTCTTCCGGGTCGACCTGCGGCTGCGTCCGGCTTCGGAAGTTTCGCCGCTGGCCATTTCGTTCGACGCGGCCCTGACCCATTACGAATCGCTGGCCCTGGCGTGGGAGCGGGCGGCCTTCATCCGTGCCCGCGCGGCGGCGGGCGACGTTGCGCGCGGGGAGGACTTCCTCCAGGCGATCCGGCCGTTCGTGTGGCGCAAGAGCCTCGATTTCGGGGCGATCGCGGAGATCGGGCGGCTGATCGCGCAGATTCGCTCGCATTACGGCGGGCCGACCGTGCCGGGGCCGAACTACGACCTCAAGCGCGGGCGGGGCGGGATTCGCGAAGTGGAATTCTTCGCCCAGACGCATCAGCTGATCCATGGCGGGCGCCGCCCTTCGCTGCGTGTGCGGGGCACGCGCGCCGCGCTTGATGCGCTGGCGGCCGAAGGGATCATCGCGGCGGAGGACGCGCGCCTCCTCGGCGAAAGCTACGACCGGCTGCGGGTGGTCGAGCACCGGTTGCAGATGGTGTCCGACCATCAGGTGCATAACCTGCCGAGGGACCCGGCGGCGCTGGATGGCGTGGCCCGGCTCGACGGCTTGCCGGACGGAGCCGCCCTGCTGGCGGAGCTGTGCGACATTACCGAAACGGTCGGGCGGCGGTTCGACGCGCTGCTGGAACAGACGGGGCAGGCTGTCGATGGCGGATCGCCCGCACCGCAGGGCAAGGCGCTGGCGGCGCGGCTGGACGACCTGGGTTTCGCCACGCCGGAGGAAGTGGCGGAACGGGTCGCCGGCTGGACTGATGGCCGCATCCGGGCCCTGCGCAGCGATGCCGCGCGCGCGGCCTTCGCAGCGATCGAACCCGCCTTGCTCGCGGCGCTGGCCGCCGCGCCCGACCCGGACGCGGCCTTGCTGCGCTGGGAAACCTTTTTGGTTAAGCTTCCGACAGGTGTTAACCTATTTCGTTTGCTGGAGGCGCGCCCCGGCTTGTTCGAGCAACTGGTCAGCATCCTCACCCTGGCTCCGCCGTTGGCGGAGGAACTGGTCCGGCGGCCCGACCTGCTCGATGCGCTGATCGACACGACCGCGCTCGACTTGCCGGGAACGGTGGCGGACCTGGCCGCGCGCATGGCCCGGCGCGAGGACGGCGACGATTACCAGGCGGTGCTCGACCGGGTGCGCCGGGTGGTCGGCGAAGTGCGGTTCGCTCTCGGTGTCCAGCTGATCGAGGCGGCGCACGATCCGCTCGATATCGCCGCCGCCCTGTCCCGCACGGCGGAAGCCGCCTTGCAGGTCTGCGCCGATGCGGCCTGCGCGGAATTCGCCGCCACTCATGGCCATGTGCCGGGGGCGGATCTGCTGGTCATGGGGCTGGGCCGATTCGGCGGCGGGGCGCTTACTCACGCGTCGGACCTCGATCTCGTCTATCTCTTCACCGACGGCGAAGGGCGCGAATCCGATGGCCGCCGTCCGCTCGGCACGACTCTCTATTTCAACCGCCTGGCCCAGCGCATCGGCGCGGCGCTCAGCGTGCCGACGGCGGAAGGCGCGCTGTACGAAGTCGATACCCGGCTGCGCCCGCAAGGCGCGCAGGGGCCGCTGGCAGTGAGCCTCGAAAGCTTCGCCCGTTACCAGCGCGAAGATGCCTGGACCTGGGAACACATGGCCCTGGCCCGTGCCCGCGCGCTTTACGGGACCGAGGCCGGCAGGGCCGCGCTCGGCGAAATCATCCGGAGCGTGCTCGCCCCCCCGCGCGATCCCGCCAAGCTGAAGCAGGACGTGCTGAAAATGCGGGCCGACATGGCCGCGCACAAGGCGCCGAAAGGCCCGCTGGATGCCAAGCTCGCCCGTGGCGGGCTGGTCGACGTGGAATTCCTGATCCACTATCTCCAGCTGCGCGAGCATGTCGGGTTCTCGCCCGATCTCCGTGTGGCGCTGGACGCCCTGATCGCGGCCGGCCTGCTGCCCGCGGCCCTGCGCGATGCATACGATCTGATGACCCGCCTGCTGGTCGCCTCGCGCCTGCTGGCGCCCGATGCGACCTTGCCGGCCCCTGCCGCCCGCGCCGTGCTGGCACGCAATTGCGGCTGCGACAGCGAAGAGGCCCTCTTGCGCGAGTTCGCCGGGGCGCGGCAATGCGTCGCGGCCGCATGGAACCGCGTTTTCGAAGAGACATTGGAGACCGCAGATGACTGACCGCCCCGATACCGGCGACCTCGTGCCGGACCTTGCCATGGAAAAGCCCGAGGGCGGAACGGTGAAGCCTTCCGATTTCCGGGGCAAGCCGCTGGTGCTGTTCTTCTATCCCAAGGACAACACGCCCGGGTGCACGACCGAGAACCAGGATTTCAGCGCAGCCGCCGCCGATTTCGAAAAGGCGGGCGTGGCGCTGCTGGGCGTGAGCAAGGATCCGCCGGCCAAGCACCGGAAGTTCATTGCCAAATATGCCCTAGCGGCCCCGCTCGCATCCGATCCGGTAGAGGACGGCCTGGCCGATGAGCTGGGCATCTGGGTGGAAAAGAACATGTACGGCCGGACCTACATGGGGATGGAGCGCACGACCTATCTCGTCGATGCCGAGGGCCGGATCGCCCGCGTCTG